>NZ_JBQSYD010000030.1:0-54070 GCF_052378905.1 Halomonas sp. AOP22-C1-8
CGGGTCGGTAGATCTGTTTGGCGCTGAAAAGTCGCTATTAGCGCTTCGATTCCTGCCTGATCGTCTGCGGTAAAGCGCGCAGGTAGAGGGCTGTCCAAGTCTAGAACGCCCCATAGAAAGCCTTCTATCACGATGGGAATGACCAGCTCGGAGCGTGAGTCGGCATCGCAGGCAATATGGTCTGCGACGGCGTGTACATCATCGACCCGCTGTGTCTGCTGCTGGCGCGCTGCGGCTCCGCATACGCCTTTGCTAAAAGGGATGGGGTGGCAGGCGGGCTTGCCCTGAAAAGGCCCTAGCCCCAGGATCTCGGGTTGACGCTGAAGATAAAATCCCACCCAGTTTAGATCAGGTACTTCCTGCTGAATGAACGCGCACATTTGAGCGCTGTTGGTAAGCCAGTCGCGTGTATCAAGCAGGGCTTCGAGCTGGCGGTTGAGTAGCGCGTAATTAATGGTTGGCATCATTATCTCATCATAAACGCATCAGGCCGACACTAAGGTCGGCCTGATGAGGTGCTTGCTGAAGGGGTTATTCAGTCCAGCCCGGCACGGCAGCACCTTTAAACAGCTCTTCAGCTTTGGCTGCTACTTCGTCGCGCTGATAGGCATCCACCAGTTGGCGAATGTCTTCACGCTCTTCGTCACCGCCGCGCACAGCAATAAGGTTCACGTAGGGGGACTCAGGGCCTTCTTTGATCAGGGCGTCGTCAAGCTTTAAGCCTGCTGGCTGGGCGAACGTGTTATTGATAAACGCCATGTCGACATCGCGTAATACGCGGGGCAACTGGGCGGCTTCAATTTCACGGAAGCGGAAGTTACGCGGATTCTCGGCAATATCGATCGGCGTTGCTTCCAGGTTCTCCGGATCGTTCAGGGTGATCAGGCCTTCGTTATGCATCAAAATTAGTGCACGACCTTCATTGGAAGGATCGTTGGGCAGTGCAATCTGCGCGCCGTCGGGCAGATCTTCAATACTGTCGAATTTTTCTGAATAAGCACCGATCGGATAAACAAAGGTATAGCCTGCAACGGCAAGATCATAGCCGCGATCGCTAACCATTGCATCCAAGTAGGGGGCATGCTGGTAGGCATTGGCATCAAGGCTGCCGTCGGCCAGCGCAACGTTGGGCGTTACGTAGTCGGTAAATTCGATAATTTCGACATTGAGGTCGTACTCTTCTTTGGCAATCCGCGCCGCTACTTCCATGACTTCAGTTTCGGGGCCGGCAACGGTACCCATTTTCAGCGTGCGGGTTTCTGCGTTGGCAACGTTAACGGCCAGTGCCAAGGCTGTCAGGCTACCAATTATTAGTTTTTGCATGATAAGTCTCCTAATGCGTTGTATCGTCATTTTTTAATAATATTGGAATAAGAAAAATAATTCTAATGTTTTTTTGTTATAAGTGAGCATGGCCAATTGCTACCACTATTTACGATCACTTTTGCGCACCAGATAGTCGCCCAGGCTTTGAAAGCCTTGCACCATGACCACCAAAATAATCACGGTAATCAGCATAATAGTGGGGTTAAAACGGTTGTATCCATAACGGATGCCCAGGTCTCCCAAGCCGCCACCACCTACTGCGCCCGCCATCGCGGAGTAACTGACTAGCGTTACCAGCGTAATGGTTAGTCCTGTAATGATGCCGCCCCGCGCCTCTGGTACAAGTACCTTGCGTATAATCTGCCAAGGGGTCGCGCCCATGGATTGAGCAGATTCAACCAGGCCTGGCGACACCTCATTGAGTGCACCCTCTATCAGACGTGCCACAAAAGGGATGGCCGCAATGGTTAGGGGAACTGATGCGGCGTTGATGCCTATCGAGGTGCCTACTAGCATCCGTGTGAACGGGATGATGGCCACCATCAAAATAATGAAAGGAATCGAGCGGCCAATATTAGTAATAATGCTCAATACCTGATTAAGCACTGGCTGGGCTAGAATTTGCCTTGGCCGTGTCGCGTACAACAATACGCCTAATGGTAGGCCGAGCAGTGTCGAAATGACGCCAGAGATGGCCACCATATACAGCGTATCCAGCGTGGCCTGTAAAATAAGGTCAAACATTGCGCTGGACATAACCAAGTACCTCGACTTCTAACTGGTGAGACTGAAGATAATCCATTGCCTGTCGCGTCTGCTCTGTCGTGCCAAGCAGTTCTGCAATCATAAGCCCTAAGGTGCGGTCCTGAATGGACTCGACTTTGGCCTGTAAAATGCTGACATCCACATTGCACTCGCGGGCCAGGCGGGAGATAAGCGGTGTTGAGACGGCATCGCCAGAAAACGTTAGGCGTACGACGGGGTGAGTGGCCTCTCCTGGCGTATCGCTTAAGCGTTCGATCAGCTCTTTAGGGGGGCTAAGCTGGAGAAAATCGTTCAAAAATTCGCGGCCAAGCTGAGTGCTGGGGGCCGTGAAAAAGTCGCCGACTTCTGCGTCTTCCACTAGTGTGCCGTTGGAAATAAGGCTTACGCGGTGGCAAATTGACTTAACCACTTCCATTTCATGGGTAATCAACAAAATAGTGATACCCAACTGGTGATTAATATCACGCAGCAACTCAAGAATAGAGCCGGTAGTTTGTGGATCTAATGCCGATGTCGCTTCATCACACAGCAGCACATTGGGTTGGCTGGCCAGAGCGCGGGCGATAGCAACACGCTGCTTTTGGCCACCCGAGAGCTGCGCGGGATACTGTTTGGCTTTGTCCGCCAGCCCGACCATTTCCAGTAGCGGGAGTACGCGGTGTTGAATGGCGCTACGTTTTTCACCCATCAGTTCAAGCGGCAGAGCAACGTTATCAAACACGTTCCGCGTAGTAAGCAAGTTGAAGTGCTGGAAAATCATGCCAATGCGGTGACGTGCCTGGTTTAGGGCGCCGCCGTTTAAGCGAGTCATCTCTTGGCCATCCACGGTCACGCTGCCACTGGTTGGCCGCTCAAGTAAGTTAACGCAACGGATTAGCGTGGATTTCCCAGCGCCGGATAGGCCGATAACGCCGTGAATAGCGCCTCTAGGTACGTGCAAATTAACATCTTTCAAGGCGTGAACGGCGTTATTGCCGCTGCCATAAGTTTTACTGACGTTGCTAAGTTCAATCATAGCGTCTGCCTTAATAGGAGGCCAAAGACGGAGTGCAAGGGAGCAAGCGTAGGGCGAGGAATAAAAAAAAGGCCACCCTTTCGGGTGGCCATCAACGCTGGACACACCCTTTTAGCTGCACTTCACCAAACCTGTGGCTTGGTGGGCGCCCGCAATATGGGTACAAATCGGCGCCATTACATGGGCCGAAAGTCTAAGCAGCCCCTTCCTCTTTGTCAATTGAAACCGGCTGCTTTACGCGTGTGGCCGCTTGATTAGGCGCAGTCGCGCGTTTTTAAACGTTTTTAGGCGTACTGCACTTTGCTTTGCGTCCATCAAGGCATTTGATTAGTGTCACGCATGCTGCTCATCATACTTTCCCGGGTGCGGTGTGCGCATTGTTAACTTCTCACGGATAAACTTGCGCCGGGTTGATTTCGTGTTTGAATAGGCGCTTTCACAGCGACGTAGTAAGGGTGGATTATGTTTACCGGCATCGTACAGGGCACCGCAAGTATAGTAGAGGTGCATGAACTTGACGCGTTTCGAACCCATGTAGTGGCATTGCCACCCGAAATGCGTGAGGGGTTGGAAATTGGTGCGTCAGTGGCCCATAACGGCGTGTGTTTAACGGTTACTGCTATTGAAGGCGATAACGTTAGCTTTGATTTGATGCGAGAAACCCTGCGCTTGACTAATCTTGGTGCACTTGAACCGGGTGGGCGCGTCAATATAGAGCGTGCTGCACGGTTTGGCGACGAGATTGGGGGGCATTCGATGTCCGGCCATATTATCTGTATGGCCAACGTCGTCGCGATAGAAGAAGCTCCCAATAACCGTCGGCTTTGGTTTTCTCTACCCGACACGATTGGCCGCTTTGTGTTTGAAAAGGGGTATATCGGTGTTGATGGTATCAGTTTGACGGTCGGAGACGTGCGTCGCGCGGCAGATGATAGCGGCATTGAGTTCAGTGTGAATCTGATACCCGAAACGCTCTCACGCACCATGCTCAAAGAGCGTCTGCCTGGCGATAAGGTCAATATTGAAATTGATCCGCAAACACAGGTGATTGTCGAAACGGTCGAGCGCGTGCTGGCTAAACGATTATAAGAAAGCAGCGGGTGGTTGGCTGACCTGCTGGTTCGCTGATGGCCTGAAGATTGCTAGCGTTAGTGTCAGTGGAGGTGGCTCCGCTTAAACCGGCTGTGCGTTAGGTACTCGCATCGCGCGGGAGCTTTCGGTAATATGTGCGGCTTTTCTCGCTCCAAGGGGACGCATACTGCGTTTGCGCGAAGGATAAAACATACATGAAACTTCTGGATAAGTATTTCAAGCTCACTGAGCTAAATACGAATGTGAAAACAGAGGTGGTCGCTGGGATCACAACGTTCCTGACGATGGCTTATATCATTTTCGTAAATCCTAGCATCCTGTCGGAAGCGGGTATGGACTACGGTGCTGTCTTTGTCGCGACGTGCGTGGCGGCAGCGATTGGCTGCTTCGTGATGGGGATTTGGGCTAATTACCCCATTGCGCAAGCACCGGGGATGGGGCTTAACGCCTTCTTCACTTACGGCGTGGTGCTAGGTATGGGATATACCTGGGAAGCCGCGCTTGGTGCGGTCTTCTTCTCGGGTTTGATATTCTTCGTACTGAGTGTTTTTAAAGTCCGTGAGTGGATTATCAACTCGATTCCACTCTCGCTACGCTTAGGGATTGCGGCAGGGATAGGGCTTTTCCTGGCCATGATTGCGCTTAAAAACGCAGGTATTGTGGTGGCTAATCCGGCGACTCTGGTCGCGATGGGAGATCTTTCACAGCCAGCGGCTCTTTATTCATTGCTGGGCTTTTTTGTGATTACCGCGTTGGCGTACCTGCGGGTCAAGGGCGCGGTATTAATCGGTATCCTGGGCATTACTCTCATTTCGATGCTGTTGGGCCATAATGCATACAACGGTGTGATGTCGATGCCGCCCTCTATCGCGCCTACCTTTATGGCGATGGATCTGGTGGGCGCCCTTGATGTGGCGATGCTCAGCGTTATTTTTGCGTTCCTGTTTGTTGATCTGTTCGATACATCCGGCACGCTGGTAGGGGTTGCTCATCGGGGTAATCTACTCGACAAGGATGGCAAACTGCCTCGTATCGGGCGCGCCATGATGGCCGATAGCACAGCATCGATGGCAGGCGCGGCACTCGGTACCTCAACCACCACGAGCTATATCGAATCAACGGCGGGCATTGCATCGGGTGGGCGAACAGGCCTAACAGCCGTCGTGGTCGGTGTACTGTTTTTAATCAGTCTTTTCTTTGCGCCGTTAGCAGGCTCTATCCCGGCTTATGCCACTGCCGGTGCGCTGCTGTACGTTGCGGTACTCATGGCGGGCAGTTTATCCCATGCGAACTGGGAAGACCCAACCGATGCTGCTCCGGTATTAATTGCAGCATTGGCAATGCCGCTGACGTTTTCAATTGCTGACGGTATTGCCTTGGGCTTTATTAGCTTTGTAGGAATTAAAACGCTTTCAGGCCGGTTTAGCGACCTGAATCCTGCTGTCGTGATTCTGGCCTTGCTGTTTGCAGCGAAGTTTCTATTCCTGGGTTAATTACCCAGGCTATTTATTATTAATCTATGAGAGACGCGATGAGCATCTACGGTGACTACATTAAGTCGGTTATTCGCACCGTTCCTGATTGGCCTGAGCAGGGGGTGAACTTTCGTGATATCACTCCGTTATTACAAAACAGTGCGGCGTTTCGCAAACTAATTGATAGTTTCGTGCATCGCTATCAGGAAATGAACCTGGATGCCATCGCCGCGATTGATGCGCGTGGTTTCATTATCGGTGCACCGCTCGCCTATGAGCTAGGTTGTAGCTTTGTACCGGTGCGCAAAAAAGGCAAACTGCCTTTTAAAACGATCAGTGAAACCTACAAGCTGGAATACGGTCATTCGGAAGTAGAACTACATTCTGACGCTTTTCAGGAAGGTGACCGGATCCTGCTGATGGATGACCTGATTGCCACCGGTGGCACTATGCTGGCCGCCGCCAACCTTATTCAGCGTTCTGGCGGGCATGTCGTAGAAACCGCCACTATTATTGACCTACCCGAGTTGGGCGGTTCTCAGAAAATTCGCGATGCTGGCTTCAGCGTATTCGCGGTATGTTCTTTCAACGAAGACGAGTAACGCCTCTCATGAGCAGCGAACGCTATCACCAACACTTCATTATTTCCTGGGACCAGCTGCACCGAGATGTGCGTCAGCTTTGCCACCAAATGATGGAGCGGGACTTCAAGGGTATTGTGGCGATTACCCGTGGCGGGTTAATCCCGGCGGCACTTATTGCACGTGAGCTTAACGTGCGCCTGATTGATACGATCTGTATTAAAAGCTATGACCATATGGATCAGGGCGGTCTGAATATCATGAAGGGCGTTGACCATGATGGCGAAGGTTGGCTGTTGGTCGATGATCTGGTGGATACCGGTAAAACCGCGCGTGCGGTACGTGAAATGATGCCTAAAGCGCATTTTGTCACTATCTATGCCAAGCCAGAAGGGCGCCCCCTGGTTGACCAATATCTCACTGAAGTGGCTCAGCAGTGCTGGATTCAATTCCCTTGGGATATGGGAGTTGCCTATGTTGAGCCTCTCGTTGATCAAGTTAAAAGGACTTATGACTAATCCATTAACGAACGACTGGGGCCGGTGGCTCGGTGATGAATTTCAAGCCGACTATATGAAGGCGTTGAAACAGTTCTTGGCTCAGGAAAAAGCGGCTAAAAAGGTTATTTACCCTCACTCTTCTGATTGGTTTCGTGCGTTTGAACTGACGCCATTGGAAGAGGTGAAAGTCGTTATTCTAGGTCAGGACCCGTACCACGGCCCCCGTCAAGCGCATGGGTTAAGCTTTTCTGTTCAGCCGGGGGTGAAAATCCCCCCGTCGCTTGCCAATATTTATAAAGAACTGGCAAACGATGTGGGCGTTAAACCGGTGCCGCATGGCAGCCTGGTTAGCTGGGCCAAACAAGGCGTTTTGCTGTTAAACACGGCGTTAACCGTTGAGCAAGGCAATGCCGCGTCGCATCGCGGCAAAGGTTGGGAGCCGTTTACCGATCGAGCAATCGAAACGGTAAGTCAGCATGCTCCGCCGTGCGTGTTTTTGTTATGGGGTAGTCATGCGCGCCAGAAAAAAGCGTTGATTGATCAGCGGCGCCATTTAGTGCTGGAATCGCCCCATCCTTCGCCGCTGTCTGCCCATCGGGGCTTTTTTGGCAATCACCAGTTTTCTCAAGCGAACCAGTTCCTGGTGGGGCAAGGACGTTCGCCCGTTGAATGGCAACTGCCCGAAAGCGCTTAACCTGATGGACAGATGCAGGTAGAATGCGCGCAATTTTGTATGCCTGAAGATGCGGCCTGAGTCGTTATCCTGATATCACACTGCAGTGAGGAAGCCCCATGAGTGTCTACGCCATTAACCATCCGCTTGTTCAACATAAGCTGGGACTGATGCGCGAAGTTGATTTGAGCACCAAGAGCTTTCGTGAACTGGCAGGTGAAGTGGCCAAGCTCTTGACTTACGAGGCCACGAAAGGCCTGGAGCTTGAGGATCACGAAATTCAAGGTTGGAACGGCGAGCCTATCGCCACGCGCCGACTTAAAGGTAAAAAAGTAACGGTTGTGCCCATTCTGCGGGCTGGTTTAGGCATGCTGGAAGGCGTTACGGATTTGATTCCCAGTGCGCGCGTCAGCGTTGTCGGCCTTTATCGCGATGAAGAAACGCTGCAGCCTGTGCCGTATTTTGCGAAATTCGCCAACGATATTGAAGAGCGCATGGCGCTGGTGATTGACCCGATGTTGGCAACCGGTGGCTCCATGATCGCCACGCTGGACATGCTGCGTGAGCGGGGCTGTGAGCATATGAAGATCATTGTTCTTGTCGCTGCTCCCGAAGGCATCAAGCGTGTGCAGGATGCTTACCCAGACGTGGAAATTTATACGGCCTCGGTAGACGATCGACTCGATGAGAATAGTTATATCGTGCCGGGATTGGGAGATGCCGGCGATAAGATATTTGGAACGCGTTAAGCGTTTTGCCTAACGGTGCCCCTTACGCTTTGCGTTGGGGGCATTTTTTTGCCTTTTCGATATAAATTGATTCCTGGGAGTTGAGTGATGAGTAATGCTGGCAGCCGGTCCGAGTCTTGGCCGAAGGTACTGCTGACCGGAGCACAAATGCTGTTTGTCGCATTTGGCGCGTTGGTACTGGTTCCACTGTTAACGGGTCTGGATCCAAGTGTTGCACTTTTTACTGCCGGTGCGGGAACGTTAATATTTCATGCGGTTACCAAGCAGTCGGTACCGGTATTTTTGGCGTCCTCGTTTGCGTTTATCGCGCCTATCCAAGGGTCTATTGCCAGTTTCGGTGTTTCCGCGACGCTTGGCGGTTTAATGGTAGCCGGTCTTGTGTATGTCATTATTTCCCAGATCATACGCGTACGCGGTATCGGTTGGCTAAATCGTTTGTTACCGGCGGTGGTGGTTGGCCCGGTCATCATGGTGATTGGCCTGGCGTTAGCGCCGGTGGCCGTTAGCATGGCAACCGGGGAAACCAGCGACAATATCAGCTATGGTCAAGCGATCTTTTTATCCATGGCCAGCCTGCTGGTGACGCTGGTATTAGCGGTATTTGGGCGTGGCCTGCTGCGTTTGATCCCCATTATGGGGGGTATTGTTACCGGTTACGCACTCTCCCTGGTGATGGGGGTTGTCGATTTTACACCGGTACATGAAGCGGCCTGGCTTGGAATACCCAATTTTACGGCGCCTAGCTTTCATTGGGCGGCTATTTTATTCATGATTCCTGTGGCCATTGCGCCTGCGGTTGAGCATATCGGAGATATGGTGGCGATTGGTTCGGTAACGCGTAAAAATTATCTCGAAAAACCGGGCCTGCACCGTACATTGCTGGGCGATGGTTTGGCGACTATGGCGGCGGCACTGTTTGGCGGCCCACCCAACACGACGTATTCCGAAGTAACCGGTGCCGTAACGCTGACGCGGGCGTTTAACCCTGTTTATATGATTGTCGCGGCGATTATCGCCATTCTGCTGGCCTTTATTTCCAAGCTGGGTGCACTGTTGCAAACGATTCCAGGTCCGGTAATGGGCGGCATTATGACGCTGCTGTTTGGCTCGATTGCTGTCGTCGGAATGAATACGCTAGTACGTGCGGGTCAGTCGCTAACCGCGCCACGCAATCTGGTGGTGGTGTCGTTGATTTTAGTGTTTGGTATTGGCGGCATGCAATTTGGGGGAGGCCAATTTACCCTGCAGGGCGTAAGCTTGGCGGCTCTCGTAGGTATCGTACTGAATTGGCTATTGCCTCGTGAGCGCGAAGGGGAGTAACAGCTCCCTTGTCCTTATCAGGATTCATTACCAGGGAAGGAGACATGTATATGGTAAGTAATGTAGCCACTGCATTTCCCGTACTCGGCGTTGTCGCTTGGAGTGGAACGGGAAAAACGACGCTACTAACGCAGTTGCTGCCACGATTGCGTCAGGCAGGGCTAAAGGTAGCTGTCATAAAGCATGCCCATCACAGTTTTGAAGTGGATAAACCCGGTAAAGATAGCTATGAGCTGCGTAGCGCCGGGGCGGCACCGATGCTGGTCGCCTCACGGGAACGCTTTGCGCTAATGCAGGAAACGCCGGGTCAGGATGAGCCAGACCTGGCAGCGTTGCTGGCGATGATGGCTTACCATGAGCCAGACCTTGTTATCGTCGAAGGATTCAAAGCATGGCCCATTCCCAAGCTCGTACTGTATCGTAAGGGAATTGGAGAGCCGTCTATTCTTCATGATGCGACGATTCAGGCGGTGGCACTTGATGATCAACCACCGGTTGAGCTTGACCCCCGGATTACCCCGCTAAACCTTAATGATATCGATGCAATTACTCACTGGGTGCGTACGTGGGCTAGCACTCAACCCAATGGCACATTTTTAAAACATAGGTGATAAACATGCAGCTAACTCACCTCAATACGCGTGGTGAAGCTAATATGGTCGATGTGGGTGATAAGCACGAAACACGTCGTGAGGCCGTCGCCTCGGGGCGGATTTTAATGCAGCCAGAAACGCTGAAGCTGCTAAGTGATGGCGAGTTACCCAAGGGCGATGTCATTGCAACGGCCCGTATTGCCGGTATTCAGGCCGCGAAGCGTACCCATGAATTAATCCCTTTATGTCATTTGTTGGCGCTTTCCAAAGTCTCCATTGAATTTGATATCGACCCTGCGCAGGGCTGTGTCCACGTGACGGCACTGTGTCGATTAAATGGGCGTACGGGTGTTGAGATGGAGGCGCTTACCGCAGTGTCGGTCGCGTGTTTAACGCTCTACGATATGTGTAAAGCCGTCGATAAGGATATGTGTATCGAAGCTGTTCAGCTTGAAAGCAAACGCGGCGGCGTACGTGGCGATTATCAGCGCAGTGCTCGCCCGCAAGCCCCCATTGTGACGGGAGAAGGGACGGCAGGCGAAGTGACATTAGGCGAACGCTGCGCCTCGCCCTGTGTTCGGGTGAAGTTTTTAGCCGAGCTGCGTGAACGTGTCGGTGTGAGTGATACGGTGCTTGACTTGGACCAGGTGCCGAGCCGTGATATTGCGGGTTTGAAGGCTGCGCTGAGCCAGCGTGATACGCGATTTAGCGTGCTCACCGACCAACGGACGCTGTGTGCGATTAACCAGGTGATGGCCAACGATAGCGCACGGATTACTGACGAGGATGAAGTCGCCTTTTTTCCACCCGTGACAGGGGGCTAAACGATGAATATCCAGGTTCGAGTCCAGTCAGCGCCTTTTTCATTAGGCGATGGCTATGCGTCGACGCTCGCCCAGCGAACCGATATTGGCGCGGTTGTCAGTTTTACAGGGTTGGTTCGGGACTTTAACGAGTCGCCTGATGTCACCGGGCTTACCCTGGAACATTACCCCGGCATGACAGAGCGTATGCTGGAGCAGATAGGCGAACAGGCGTGGCAGCGTTGGGCGCTTCAAGCGGTTTATATTGTTCATCGGGTGGGCTACCTGGCGCCGGGGGATCCCATCGTTAGGGTGCTGGTGGCGAGCGCTCACCGGCGCGAAGCATTTGAAGCGTGTGACTTTATTATGGATTTTTTAAAAACCCAAGCGCCGTTCTGGAAAAAGGAGCATTCCACCAAGGGTGAGTATTGGGTGAAAGAGCGCGCTACCGATTGGCAAGATGCCGAGCGCTGGTCATAAGGCTATTACAGTGCCTGCCTGCCTGCCTGCCTGCCTGCCTGCCTGCCTGCCTGGCGAGTGCGTTGCGTTCTACAGGATTCGGTTACGCCTCGTTGCGTTTATAGAGGCGCTTCTGCGGCCATTATTTGTAAGTGGACCTCAGGCATGTGCTGCATGTGGTCCGCCAACCAATGAATCAAGCGTGGCTGTAGCGCAAGGCGCAAATCAGCCAGCGTATCCGCTTTAATCTCCTCCAACTGATTGTCCAGCCATTCGCTAAAGCTATCTTCGTCGAGCGGGCTGGCGCTGCTGCTATCCAGCATCAAGCGACCGATTCGCCACCATCCGGTATCGCTGGCCGCGACAGGCAGGGCGAGAAATAAACTGCCTCGGCGCGTCGTGGTTTTGGTGGCCTCCAGGCCCGGATGCGGTACAACGCTATTTTGATTAACGATACAGGGCGGTTGAGGGTGGCGGGCTTCGCAGCGCAGCCCCAAGTGGTCCATAACGATCATGTCGCCATTAACGGGTGCTAAAGGTGCGCTGATGCCCAAGGAGTCTGCAATCGCTTGGTGGGCCTGCTGGTGGCGCGCTTCGCCGTGCACGGGGATCAAATATTTGGGCCTGATCCACTGGTAGAATGTGATGAGTTCTTCTTGCGCAGGGTGGCCTGTGGCGTGCAGCTCTGGATGATTAACCTCATCAAAGATCGTGACCCCAAGTTGGACCAAGCGTTTTTTGAGCTGCTCAATAGGGCGCTCATTGCCGGGGATAGCTTTGGCAGAGAAAATGACGTTATCGCCAGGCTCAAGGTCAATAAACGGATGGCGCTCTTGGGCGAGTCGTTGCAGTGCTGCACGAGGCTCACCTTGGCTACCTGTGGCGATAATCACCACTTCATCGGGGGGCAAATAGCCCAAATCCTGGGGGGGGACAAGCGCTGCGAAGTCATCCATGTAGCCAAGCCCGCGTGCAATGCTCACCATGCGCTCCATGGATCGCCCCATCAAACTGACCCGGCGGCCGCATTGATGAGCCGCCCGGCCTATGGCCAGTACGCGTGCCAGATTGCTTGCAAAACAGGAGACCACGACGCGGCCTTTGCACTCCTTCAGGCTTTTAGCCAGCGCTTTAGCCACATCGCCTTCACTGCTGGAGTGGCCAGGCAGAGGGGCATTGGTTGAATCACCTACTACTAAATCAATCGGGGCAAGCGCTCGAAAGTGCGCCGCGTTAATGGGCGTGCCAATCAGCGGCTCTGGGTCCAGCTTCCAATCCCCTGTGTGCATTATGCGGTAATCGCCCATCACGATGACCAGTGCGCAGCTTTCAGGGATCGAATGAGTAACCGGCAAATAGCGTACCGAAAAGGGCGCCGTTTCCATTGCTTCGCCCGGCTCGATGATCTTAATCGCGGCGCTACTTAGCTGGTGTTCAGCGAATTTCGCGCGTAAGAGGCCTGCCGCGAGAGGGGTGGCATAGATAGGGCAGTTCCACTTGGGCCATAACCAGGCAACCGCGCCAATGTGATCTTCATGTCCATGCGTTATAAATAACGCTTGGGGCGTTATGTTCAGTGCCTCGGCGGTGCCCAGGTTAGGTACCTGAAGGGGCGAGTTAGGCAAATCCTGGCGAATCATCATGCCGCAGTCGACCGCGATCCAGTGATCGTCGTATCCATACAGCGTTAGATTCATGCCGATTTCACCACACCCACCCAGCGGCAGTAGGCGCAGAGGTGGGCGGCGGCGAGGACGAAGTTGAACGCGTGGTGGATGCATCGGTTATGAAAAGCCTAAAAAGTAATGCCTTAACTATACGGGAAGGCAGGGGCGGCTAACAATGACCCCCGACATTAGATAACGGTGCTTCGTTAATAGGGTTCCGGTACACTAGGCAGCCGTTATTTACGGCGTCGCTATTTAGTCGCTGTTTGCGGCGCCGTTGCACTATGCCAATAGACGATGCCAATAGTGGTTTGTCATTTGTATTTCGTAGGTCGTCAAGAGTACTTCACATGTCTCATTATTACCGTTTAGTCGTTTCCTGCCCCGATCAGGTGGGTATTGTTGCCCGTGTGTCTGGATTTATTGCTCAACAAGGCGGCTCTATCACCGAGGCCAGTCAGCATTCTGACTTGCAAACGGGCCGCTTTTTTATGCGTTATGAGATATTGGCCGATTCGCTTGGCATGTCCGTTGAAACATTACGCAGCGCCTTTGAGCCAATTGCTCAAGAGTTTTCCATGCAGTGGGCGCTAATGGATACTCAAAAGCGTCGGCGCGTCATCCTCATGGTCTCCCGTGAGTCTCACTGCCTGGTGGATTTACTTTACCGTTGGCAGGCAGGTGAGCTGGATTGTGATATCGCCGGTGTGATTTCTAATCACGAAGATATGCGCTCAATCGCTGAGTGGTACGGTATTCCTTATCACCATGTGCCGGTGGACCCGAATAATAAGGAAGAGTCGTTTACTCAGGTGCAGGAGCTTATTGATAACGCGCGAGCGGACTGTATTGTATTGGCGCGCTATATGCAGATTCTGCCCCCGTCGTTGTGTGAGCGTTACGCTGGGCAGGTGATTAATATTCACCACAGCTTCTTGCCTTCATTTGCCGGTGCCAAGCCTTACCATCAGGCTTATGAACGCGGCGTAAAACTAATTGGCGCGACGTGCCACTACGTGACGGAGGAGTTGGATGCCGGGCCGATTATTGAGCAGGACATTCATCGTGTGAGCCATTGCCATACGCCAACTGACCTGGTTCGCTTTGGGCGCGATGTAGAAAAAGCCGTATTGGCGCGAGGCCTGCGCTGGCATCTGGAGGACCGCGTTTTGATCCACGGCAATAAGACCGTTGTCTTTAGCTAAGCGTTTTAAAAACTGTTTAAGCTGAACCAGTAACAAAACAAGGGGGTGGCCATGAAAATGGCCACCCCCTTGATGCTTTTAAAAACCGATTTTACGCAAACGGCTTATTAGCCTAACGCTTGGCCATTACCGCCACGGATGACGCCTACACCTACGCCTTCAATATCCAGGGATTGGGTTCGCAGGTCGATTTCAATCGGTGCAAAATCAGCGTTTTCCGCAATCAGCATGACCTGATGCCCTTGGCGTTGAAAGCGTTTTACGGTGACTTCATCTTCCAGCCGCGCAACGACGATTTGCCCATCACGTACACGATCAGTGCGGTGCACCGCCAGTAAATCGCCTTCCAGGATGCCCACATCCTTCATGGATAAACCGCGTACCCTCAGGAGGTAGTCGGCTTTAGGGGTGAAATATTCCGCGGGTAGCGGGCAGTAACGGTCAATATGCTCCGCTGCAAGGATCGGGTTGCCAGCGGCCACTTCACCAATAACCGGCAAGCCCATTGGCGGAAGCTCATTGCTGTTGGCTGCAACGGTGGCGGGTAATTCGCTAACGTCCTGAGCTTCCTGGTTGGGGAGGCGAATCCCCCGCGACGTATTGCGAATAATCCGGATAACGCCTTTACGCTCAAGAGCACGTAAATGCTCTTCAGCGGCATTGGGGGATTTAAAGCCCAAGGCCTTGGCAATTTCGGCGCGGGTGGGAGGGTAGCCGAATTCACCCATAGTTTTTACTATAAAATCAAAAACATGTTGCTGACGTGCTGTGAGTGGCCGCGACATACCAAACTCCATAAACAATAAAAGACAGTCGGTATCTGTCTGCTTGATCAGTATGTGTTTAAGTATACAGTATGTTGCTCTATCCAGTACATGGTTAAAAAAGCAGCTTGTTAAAACACTGTTTGTGAGCGGTAAGACGTTTGAATTAACGCTAATGCGCAGGGTAGCCAAATAAAAAAAACGGTGAATAAGGGTGATTGAGCCTGATTAAGATATGACTTACTATTCTGGCATGTTTTAAACACTCGTTTCTCCGGAGGCCATAATGGCACAATCTGACACGGTGTCACGCATTCTGGATACCGCTGAGGTGCTGTTTGCAGAGCGTGGCTTTGCTGAAACGTCACTGCGTAACATTACCAGTAAAGCACGGGTAAACCTGGCGGCTGTTAATTATCATTTTGGTTCCAAGAAAGCCCTTATCCAAGCCGTATTCTCACGCTATCTAGACCCGTTTACTCAGCGTTTTCATGGTGCGCTCGATGAGCTTGAAGCCCACTATGCCGATCGCGCCATCCCCCTGGAAGAGCTACTTGAAACAATGGCCACCACGGTGCTGGCAGTGCCTGCTGAACGGGATAGTTTGAAAGTCTTCATGCGCTTATTGGGATTAGCCTATAGCCAAGCGCAGGGGCATTTACGGCGCCATATTCAAGAGCAATATGGGGATGTGTTTACCCGCTTTACCGGGCTTGTGCGTAAGGCGACCCCTGATTTACCCGATGCCGAGCGTTTTTGGCGGCTGCACTTTATGTTGGGTACGGTCATTTTCACCTTGTCGGGGCTGGATGCGCTACGTGATATCGCCTCCAAGGATTATCAGGAGCAGGTGACTGTGCGTGATTTAGTGCGACGCTTGCGCCCTGTGGTCGTTGCCGCCATGAATGCTCCACTGCCGCAAGAGGTTGAAGGAGCGCAGCATGCGAACGCCCCTGTTAGCTGAGTTGCCACCTAAAAAAGACGGCTGGATCGAAATTGATACCGGCGCACAAATCCTGCGCTGGTGGCAGGGTCAAACACCAGACTTTGAGTGCGCTATCTCTACTGGACGCGCTGGCGTTGGCCAGCAAGAAGGAAGTGGCCAAACGCCGCATGGCTGGCACTATGTTCGCGCGGCAATTGGCCATGAACAGCCGGTCAATGCGGTATTTAGAGGCAGGCGTTTTACCGGTGAAATTTTCTCAAGTGACTTGGCCGACGCTCATCCGACACGTGACTGGATTTTGACGCGTATTTTATGGCTGTGTGGGTTAGAGCGAGGATTTAACCGTGCAGGCACGGTTGACTCTCAGCGCCGCTATATTTATGTACACGGAACGCCGCCCGATCAACCGATGGGCAAACCTGCTTCACATGGCTGTGTTCGTATGCGCAACGAGGACCTGCTTTATATCTTTGAGCGCGCCGTGCCTGGAACGCCTGTTTGGCTACATGGCAGCCATCTGTAATGGCCTTACGCAGAGGCTTTTTTGACTCTGTGCGTTGATCGTCTAAAATCATCGGCCCTTTTGTTGGATCCCTGCTAATGACTCAACCTATTGGCCCGGTCATGCTCGACCTGGAAGGGCCTGAATTATCCAATGCTGAAAAGCGCTTGCTGCTTGAACCTGCTGTCGGTGGCGTGATTTTGTTTGCCCGTAATGTGGAAGACGCCTACCAGGTGCGCAAGCTGTGTAGCGATATAAGGCGTATACGGGGCGATCTTTTATTGGCGGTTGACCAAGAGGGTGGCCGTGTACAGCGTATCAAAAAAGGGCTTACCCGCTTACCGGCCATGGCCCGGATTGGCGAGCGTTATGCTCAAGACCCTGAAGAAGGCCGCTCTCTCGCCATAGACGCAGGTTGGTTGCTTGGCATGGAAATGGCCGCCTGTGGGCTGGATTTAAGCTTTGCACCCGTGCTTGATGTGGATAGCGGAATTTCTAGCGTCATCGGCGACCGTAGTTTCAGTGGTGACCCTGAGCACGTTGCTCAATTAGGCGCCGCTTTTGTTGAGGGCTTGCATCAGGCGGGCATGACCGCTGTGGGTAAACACTTCCCTGGTCACGGCGGCGTAGCCGCGGATTCCCATGTCGCACTGCCCATTGATGAGCGTTCAATGGAGGCAATTAAACAGCGTGACCTTGTCCCCTTTGAACAGCTAGCCCCCCAGTTGGATGGCATCATGCCCGCGCATGTCATTTATCGAGCGTTTGATACACGCCCGGCGGGCTTTTCGCCCAGTTGGTTGGGTATGCTGCGTGAATCGCTGGGCTTTAAAGGCTGTATTTTTTCAGATGATTTAAGTATGGCAGGTGCTCACGAAGCGGGCTCGCCACGCGAGCGTGCCGCTGCTGCGCTCGCCGCTGGCTGCGATATGTTGCTGGTGTGTAACGACCGTGCCGCTGCGCTTGAGGTTGTTGAAGCCAGCCAAGGCATCGCCAATAAGCGCCCTGCGAAACTCCGCTATGGCCGTGCACGACCTGATTTGGATGCGCTGACCGCGCTGGGGCGTTGGCGACGTACGCATGCCAGGCTAGAAGCGCTGGCGGACTTCCCTAACCCCACCTGATTTTTCTTTTCGCAATATTGCTACATTTTTTGGGAGTTACCCCATGTCCAAATTGGATAAAGAAGCGCTTGAGTCATTGGACTCAATGCGCCAGCTAATGGAAACAGCAGACTGCCTGATCTCTCAGGAAGAAGTCGAGCGGGCGCTGGATCGCATGGCGGAGGCCATTACTGAAGACCTGGGGGACAAACTGCCGGTTTTTTATTGTGTGATGAACGGTGGCTTGATTACGACCGGGCATCTGCTGACCCGATTGGGGTTTCCGCTGGAAGTGGACTATTTGCATGCCACGCGTTATCGCAACGAGCTGCGCGGTGGCGAGCTTTTCTGGCGCGTATCCCCTGAAATTCCCATGGCCGGGCGCCACGTCGTCATTGTGGATGACATTTTGGATGAAGGGTCGACGCTCGCCGCAATTCTTGCTTACTGTAAAGAAGCTCAGGCAGCCAGCGTTACGACTGCCGTTCTGGTGGATAAGCAACATAACCGCAAAGCGGTGCCGGGCTTGAAAGCTGATTACTGCAGCCTGGAGGTCGCGGACCGCTATGTGTTCGGTTTTGGTATGGACTACAAAGGCTACTGGCGTAACGCCCCAGGTATCTTCGCCCCCAAAGGCATGTAATTTTTAGCGTTGTACATTTAGTGCTGGTTTAGCGGGGGGAGAAGCGCCTCGCTAAGCCTGTCTCGGCAATCATCCGTGTCGAAATTTCTTCTACTGAAAAGCGCGTCGCATCAATAAACGGAATATGCATAATCCGGTAAAGCGCTTCAGCCTGTTCGACTTCCTGCAGACACTGATCCATTGAGCTATAGCGGCTGTTCGGCCGACGCTCATTGCGTATGGCGGATAACCTGCGAGCATCAATAGTTAACCCAAACAACTTGCGCTGGTGCGGTGCTAACACCTTGGGCAGCTTGAGCGTGCCGTCTTCGTCAAGGTCGTCCTCGGTAAGCGGATAGTTGGCCGCTCGAATGCCAAACTGAAGCGCTAAATAAAGCGATGTGGGTGTTTTGCCACAGCGCGATACGCCCACTAAAATAATATCGGCTTTGTCGTATTGATGCGTACGGGCGCCATCGTCGTTATCGAGTGCGAAGTGTACCGAATGAATCCGGTCCATATAGACATCGTCACTGCCAATCGAGTGAGTTCTTCCCACGCTGTAAGAAGAGTGGGTGCCTAATTCCTGCTCCAAGGGTTTCAAAAAGGTAGAAAAGATATCCACCTTGAAGCCCGGCGCTTGGCGAATTACATCGCGTATCTGCTGGTCAACGATGGTATCGATAATGATCGGTTGTTGCTCATCTCGAGCGGCAGTGGATTCAATAACCCGGGCAAGCGCTTCCGCTTTATCAAGCGTATCGATATAAGGCTTGGTCAGCATGTTGATCTCAATATCGCTGAATTGAGCCAACAGGCTGCGACCCAGGCTCTCGGCCGTAATACCGGTACCATCGGAAATAAAGAAAGCTGTCCGCTTCATAATCACGCCCGTCAATTAAATAATAGATACGCTATTGTGTGCCGAGTGTTCGCTAAGCACAACGCCCCAGGCGACTACATAAACTGCCCGTATACGCCTTATGTTGTAAAAATCCTCCACTCCCTTCGCTATTAGACCAATGGCGAATAGGGTGGCACGGTGATAGGGTGACACGATCAATGATTGGCGATCTAAAAGATTGCATCAACGTCTTAAAGCGAGGGGGTTGCGTGGAAGAGTACATTCTGTGGTTCGATCAGTTAGGTATGGCCGACGTCGAACGCGTGGGTGGTAAAAACGCCTCGCTGGGCGAGATGATTTCCAATCTGTCGGGTGCCGGGGTAACCGTACCGGGTGGATTTGCCACTACGGCTCACGCATATCGTGAATTTCTCTCTCATGAAGGGCTTAACGAGCGCATTAACAGCACGCTATCGCGCCTGGACGTTGATGATGTTAAAGCACTGGCGGAAGCGGGTACTAATATTCGCCAATGGGTTATTGATACGCCGCTGCCGCCCGCTTTTGAAAGTGCGCTGCGTCAGGCCTATGAGCAACTGCAGGAGCAGCACCCTCAGCTGAAAGTAGCGGTGCGCAGCTCGGCAACCGCGGAAGACCTGCCGGATGCCTCTTTTGCGGGCCAGCAGGAAACTTTCCTGAATATCGAAGGTTTCGATAACATCAAACGCGCTGTACACGAGGTGTTTGCCTCGCTGTTTAATGATCGCGCAATTTCCTACCGTGTTCACCGTGGCTACGCCCACGAAAACGTCGCGCTGTCAGCGGGTGTCCAAAAAATGGTGCGCTCTGAGACGGGTGCCTCTGGGGTCATGTTTACCCTGGATACCGAATCAGGCTACCGCGATGCTGTCTTTGTGACGGCCTCGTGGGGGCTGGGCGAAACGGTTGTGCAAGGTGCCGTCAACCCTGACGAGTTTTACGTTCATAAGGGCACGTTAGCCGCTGGCCGCCCGGCTGTTTTACGGCGTAACCTGGGGTCCAAGCTCATCAAGATGGTTTACGGCCAGGAAACCAGTGCTGGTAAATCCGTCGACACCGTTGATGTGCCGCTTAATCAGCGTAATCGTTTCTGTATTAGCGACCAGCAGGTGATGGATCTTGCCCATCAGGCAGTGACGATTGAGCAGCACTACGAGCGCCCCATGGATATTGAGTGGGCGCTTGATGGTGACGACGGTAAGCTCTATATCGTGCAAGCACGCCCTGAAACGGTGGTCTCGCAGCAGGAAGGCGGCAAATTAGAGCGTTTCCAACTGCGCGAGAAGGGCCGTACCCTGATTACCGGCCGGGCGATTGGTCAGCGCATCGGCCGCGGCACGGTCAAAGTGGTCATGAGTCCGGAAGATATGGATAAGGTTCTTGACGGTGACATTCTGGTGACCGACATGACGGATCCAGACTGGGAACCCATTATGAAGCGGGCTTCAGCCATTGTTACCAACCGTGGTGGGCGTACCTGCCATGCGGCGATTATTGCTCGTGAGCTGGGCATTCCGGCGGTGGTTGGGTGTGGTGACGCTACACAGCAGCTCAGAGAAGGCACCGATGTCACCGTTTCCTGTGCCGAAGGTGACACCGGCCACGTTTATGATGGCCTGCTGGATTTTGACTGCAAGGTTTCAAGCGTCGATGCCATGCCTGAAATCCCGTTCAAGATTATGATGAACGTGGGCAACCCTGATCGCGCATTTGGGTTTGCCAGCCTGCCTAACGCAGGCGTAGGGCTTGCCCGGCTTGAGTTCATCATCAATCGTATGATTGGCGTTCACCCTAAGGCACTGCTGGATTACGCAACGCTGCCCGCTGACTTGCAGCAGGTGATTGACCTTCGTACCGCAGGCTATACCGACCCGGTAACTTTCTACGTGGACAAGCTGGTGGAAGGCATCTCCACGTTGGCAGCGGCCTTTTATCCTCAGCGGGTTATCGTGCGTTTGTCTGATTTCAAGTCCAACGAGTACGAAAACCTGATTGGCGGTAAGCTTTACGAGCCGGGCGAAGAGAATCCCATGTTGGGCTTCCGTGGGGCTTCGCGGTATATCTCGGACGCTTTCCGGCCCTGCTTCGAGCTTGAGTGTCGCGCCTTAAAATACGTACGCGACGAGATGGGGCTTGATAACGTCGAAATCATGGTGCCCTTTGTACGCACCACCGATGAAGCCAAGCAGGTGGTTGATCTGTTGGCAGAAAATGGCTTGAAGCGTGGCGATGCAAGCGGGCTGAAAGTGATCATGATGTGCGAGTTACCTGCTAATGCATTGTTGGCTGAAGAATTTCTTGAACACTTCGACGGCTTCTCAATCGGCTCTAACGATCTTACGCAGTTAACGCTGGGGCTGGACCGTGACTCAGGCATCGTGGCGCATCTGTTTGATGAGCGTAATGCGGCGGTGAAAAAATTGTTGGCAATGGCTATTCAGGCTTGTAAAGCCCAGGGCAAATATGTGGGTATTTGTGGGCAAGGGCCCTCAGATCACCCTGAATTGGCTAAGTGGTTGATGGAGCAGGGGATTGATTCGGTATCCCTCAACCCTGATGCAGTACTTGAGACGTGGTTTATGTTGGCAGGCGAGACAATCACCTAACGTCGACCTGTAAACCGCTATTTTTCGCCCGGCCATTGTGCCGGGCGCATGCGTTTTATAGGCTACTCTGTTGTGTGGTTACTTACTTGATATTTCCCAGGATGCGAGAGGGCAGTGTAATGTCCCCAAAAAGGATTAAATTAGCACTATCAGGATTGCTGTTAGTGCCGGTCTATAGCTTTGGGTTTAGCTATGAAACCCCCTCTATAACGCCAGAAGTTGGGTCGGGGTATGAGGAAAAACCCGGCTGGGAGGCGGAGTCGTTTGCAGTCGCGGCGGCTAACCCGTTGGCAACGGATGCAGGCTATCAAGTGTTGGCAAATGGTGGTAATGCCATTGACGCAGCTATCGCTGTGCAAATGGTATTAACACTGGTCGAGCCTCAGTCCAGCGGCATTGGCGGTGGCGCTTTTTTAATGTTCTATGATGGCTCAAACGTTCAGGCTTACGACGGCCGAGAGACAGCGCCTGGTGCGGTGACAGGGGAGCTGTTCATGGAAAATGGCGAGCCGCTGCCCTTTGCAGATGCGGTAGCCAGTGGACTTTCTGTTGGTGTGCCAGGCACGGTGCGAATGTTGGAACAGGCGCATAAAGAGCACGGCCAGTTGGCTTGGGAGGCGCTTTTTGAACCCGCTATTACGCTTGCCGAGGAAGGGTTTGCCGTTAGTCAACGGCTGCACACCAGCCTTGCCAATGATGAAGCGTTACGTAGTGACCCGCTCGCCGAGAACTTCTATTACCAGCCTAACGGCGAGCCGCTAGCGGTTGGCGACACGTTAAAAAATCCGGCGTTGGCGAGCATATTGCGTCAAATTGCGACCAACGGCAGCGCGGCCTTTTATGAGGGCGACATTGCTGAGGATTTAGTAAATCGTGTACAGAACCATCCGGTGCGACCAGGCAGCATGACCCTTGAGGATGTTGGCGGCTACCAGACAATTGAGCGGGAACCGCTGTGTACGCCATGGCAGCAGTGGGAAGTGTGCGGATTTCCACCACCCTCGTCTGGGCATATTACCATTATGCAGATACTGGGTCTTTTAGATCAGCAGCCATTGTTGGAAGCACCCTTGGATAACGGCGTATCCAGCAGCGGTTGGCTGCATCAGTTTCTGGAGGCTTCTCGGCTGGCCTTCGCTGACCGCGGACGTTATATAGCGGACCCTGAGTTCGTAGAGGCGCCGGGCGGTGATTGGTCATTAATGCTGGCGCCTGACTACCTTTCAGAGCGTAGTAAGTTAATTGGTGACACCAGCATGGGCGATAGTGCGGAGCCAGGGAACCCCGGTGATCTTGACGTTAGCTTTGCCTCACAGCCGGATCAGCCGGAATACGGCACTAGCCATATCAGTATTATTGATGCTGAAGGCAATGCCGTGGCGATGACCACATCTATTGAGCAGGCGTTTGGTTCGCGCATCCTTGCAGATGGAGGAACCGGGTTGCCGGGTGGGTATTTGCTTAATAATGAGTTGACCGATTTTTCGTTTACCCCAGAGGTGGACGGCGAGCTGGTGGCTAATCGGGTTGAACCTGGCAAGCGTCCGCGTTCAAGCATGAGCCCAACACTCGTCTTCGATAAAGAGTCGGGCGAGCTGGTGGCAAGCCTGGGGTCGCCGGGTGGCGCGGCTATTATTCATTACACCGCCCGCACATTAGTTGCGATGCGTGATTGGGGGATGAGTGCACAAGAAGCGCTCAATTTGCCTCACGCCATTACCATGGGAGGCGATGTTTATTTGGAAGAGGGAGGCTTCCCGGAAGCGACCCTGGAAGTGCTTGAGGAGTACGGGCATACCATCAGTGAAAGAGAGCTAACCAGTGGGCTTCAGGCCATCCGTAGGCTGGAGGATGGGACGCTGTTTGGCGGTGCCGACCCGCGTCGCGAAGGCGTTGTTATGGGCGATTGATCCCATTAACTGGCTTTACGAAATGAGCTGTCAGTGGCGTGTTTAAGTACACGTCACTGACGTAGCCAATTGCGCAGCTTCACCAACAGAAGCTCCCCATCGCTTAACGCTCGCCGCTCTTCAATCAATTCGCGTAAACGCGCGGGATAGTCGGTAATAATTGCATCAACCCCTAAATCGATCAGTGTAGACATTCTTGCCCGGTCATTGACTGTCCAGGCGTGTATCTCATAGCCATAAAGCGCTGCAAGACGCACTTCCTCTGCTGTAATACGGTTATGGCGAAGTCCCAAGGCATCGAAGCTTCGGCGGTCCAGCGTGCCTGGCAGGATTAATTGTGCCAGCAGTGTGACGCGTAGTTCAGGCGCTTGGCGTTTGATGTGGGCAGACAGTGATGGCGTCATCGTGGCTACCCGCATCTCCAGCATTGCATTGGGAAAGCCGCACTCGCCATAAGCTGTTATAGGATGACTGCTTTTAGCCCAGCAGGCATAGCGCATATCGGTCTCAGCACGCAGTAGGGCAATGACTGCATCAGCAAGAGCTTGTTCCTCGCCGGGCAGTGCCTTCATGTCGATCATCAATCCGGCATGGCCGCGTACGCGTTCAAGTACCTCATCCAGGCCTGCGATAGGCTCGTTTTGAAAAGCATCACCGAACCAACTGCCTATGTCGTACTGACTAAGCTCTTCACGCGTTAAGTCGCCGAATTCTCTGTTATCACCGGTTAATCTTGCCAGGCTCCGGTCATGGTAAATCATGACCTGCCCATCGGCGGACAAGCGAACATCCAGCTCTACGGCGTCAGCTTTATCGATGATGGCCTGGTTAACCGCGGCCAGGGTGTTTTCGGGGGCGACCATTGAACTACCACGGTGCGCAAACACGTTTACATTGTCGCGTAGTTCAAAGCTGTTCAGGATCCACCAGGCTTGTAAGGCGGCCAGTAGCAATACACTAAGTTCAACCGCCCAGGCAAATCGGCCCGGGAGGACGATTTTTGATGGAGGGGCAGGGCGCACCTTGTGATGCGCTAACTGAAGGTACAAACAAGCAGAAAGCAGTGCGTTAGCCGCAATACCGATAAAGGTAACGGCGAGGGTTAACAGCAGATAGCCTGTTAAATAGGCAAACATGATGGGAATTAGAAAAGTGTTGTGTTCTGGTAGCCACCAGAGAAGCGGCGTTACCAGCGCATCAAAGGCGATGGTGGTGATAACAGGTAGTGCAATAATGAGCAGTAACAGGATGAGTACGGCCGTGCCAATGGAGCGGTGCCAGCCTTTGGTTAAATGAAAACTGTGCGTCAGGGCGCGTAACGGACTGGAGTTTTCAAGCGCTACTAAAGGAAGCGCTAACAGCCAGCGCAGATAAAGCCAGGCCGCTAAGCTTAGCCAAATCACCACAAGCGGCAGCGCGCAGGCAATAAAATACCAAAGCACTGGCGGCATGACACGCTGTAAATAGTAAGGGTCCAAGCCGCTTAGCCAAACACTATAAAGCCATGCAAGTGCGGCCATGAAAGGGGCCAGCAGTAAAAGGTGCGTGCCCACCTGTAACACGACTAACCCTGCCAGTGCGGGGAGGCGGCGAACGCTTAACCAGAGTGCATCAAACGCAAGCCGGTAATGATTGCCGTGAGGCCGAACGGCGACCTGGAGCATGCCAGCCTGTTGCCAGTAAAGTATAAGAAAAGTAAAGACCAGGCCGACCAGCATGCAAGCAAGGCCCAAGGGGCTAAACAGCAGGCTGATTAGCTCGTCATTGGTGATCACTGTACGTTTTAATTGGGCAAGCAGGCCTTGGGTTATCCACCCAATCAGGGGTAATAACAGGGCAGAGGCCAGTAAGGTAAAAAACAAATGATAGGCGATCAAGGGGCGTAGATGATCGCGCAGTGTCTTCATTAAGGCCGAGCCAAGATGTGTCAGTGGCTGCATTGTCTTTTAAATCATAAGGATGAACTAACAGAGTGGCAGTATCCGGAAGCCCTCGCAAGTCGCCGACATCTTGCGGTAATAAAAACGCCCCACAACGAGAGGTTGAGGGGCGTTCGGTCATCGTCTCAGAATTAACGGAATTTCATTAAGTCTGTGATGGTGCGAGCATCGGCGATAGGATGGTTACGCTTCTTGAGCAACCGGAATCACGTTTGAGGCGATTTTCTGATACTCCTCAATTTCGTGGAAGTTCATATAACGATAGATCTCTCCTGCCATGGCGTCAAATTCACTCATGTAACGCTGATACTCTTCAACGGTTGGCAGGCGACCTTCCACCGCGGCAACCGCGGCGAGTTCCGCCGAGGCAAGGTACACGTTGGCACCATCGCCCAAACGGTTCGGGAAGTTACGTGTAGACGTAGACACAACGGTGCTTTTTGCAGCAACGCGCGCCTGGTTACCCATACACAGTGAGCATCCCGGCATTTCCATACGCGCACCGGCACGACCATAAATGCCGTAGTAACCCTCTTCGGTCAGCTGGTGCTGGTCCATTTTGGTCGGCGGTGCCAGCCACAGGCGAGTTTTGAGGCTGCCTGCAGGCTGCTTTTCAAGTAGTTTACCCGCTGCGCGGAAATGACCAATGTTGGTCATGCACGAGCCGATAAATACTTCATCAATCTTTTCGCCCGCTACGTCTGACAGCAAACGAGCATCGTCAGGATCGTTAGGCGCGCAAAGTACTGGCTCTTTAATCTCGGACAAATCAATTTCGATGACTTCGGCGTATTCGGCATCCGCATCGGCACGCATCAGGCTCGGGTCGGCAAGCCACGCTTCCATACCTTCGATACGACGACTAATCGTACGCTCATCGCCATAACCGTTAGCGATCATCCACTTCAGCAGTGTGATGTTGGATTTCAGGTACTCGGTAACGCTCTCATCAGACAGCGTAATAGTACAGCCAGCGGCAGAGCGCTCAGCAGAGGCATCGGAAAGCTCAAATGCCTGCTCGACCGTTAAGTCTTCAAGGCCTTCAATTTCCAGCACGCGGCCAGAGAACGCATTCTTCTTGTTGGCCTTATCAACGGTCAGAAGACCTTGCTTGATGCCGTAAAGCGGAATGGCGTGAACCAGGTCGCGCAGGGTAACGCCAGGCTGGCGCTTGCCTTTAAAGCGCACCAGTACGGATTCCGGCATATCCAGCGGCATAACGCCGGTGGCAGCAGCGAAGGCCACCAGGCCAGAACCAGCCGGGAACGAGATGCCCAGCGGGAAGCGGGTGTGCGAGTCGCCGCCGGTACCTACTGTATCTGGCAACAGCATACGGTTCAGCCAGCTGTGGATGATGCCGTCGCCAGGACGCAGCGATACACCGCCGCGGTTCATAATGAAGTCAGGCAGTGTGTGGTGAGTGTCCACGTCAACCGGCTTCGGATAGGCCGCCGTGTGGCAGAATGACTGCATGACCAAGTCCGCTTGGAAGCCCAGGCAGGCCAGGTCTTTCAGCTCGTCCCGGGTCATCGGGCCAGTAGTATCCTGGGAGCCGACCGTAGACATTTTAGGTTCGCAGTACATGCCCGGACGAACGCCTTCCAGGCCGCACGCCTTACCGACCATTTTCTGCGCCAGGGTAAAGCCCTTGCCAGTGTCTTTGGGCTGATCCGGCAGGCGGAATACGTCAGAAGGCTCAAGGCCAAGGGACTCACGTGCTTTGCCCGTCAGGCCACGACCGATGATCAGAGGAATACGGCCGCCAGCACGTACTTCGTCCAGGATCAGCTGAGTTTTCAATGCAAACGTGGTGAGCACTTCATCAGTGCCGTGCTTGCACACCCTGCCTTCGTAGGGGTAGACGTCGATGACATCGCCCATTTCCAGCTTTGATACGTCCAGTTCAATCGGGAGTGCGCCAGAATCTTCCATGGTGTTAAAGAAGATCGGAGCAATTTTGCTACCAAAACAGAAGCCGCCAGCGCGCTTGTTGGGAACGTAAGGGATATCGTCACCAAAGAACCACAGCACGGAGTTAGTGGCTGATTTACGTGAAGAGCCCGTACCCACGACATCACCGACATAAGCAACCGGGAAGCCTTTGGATTTGACTTCCTCAATTTGCTTGAGCGGACCCATAGAGCTTGGTACTTCAGGCACAATGCCGTCACGCTCGTTTTTGAGCATGGCATTGGCGTGCAGCGGGATATCGGGGCGCGACCAAGCATCGGGTGCTGGTGACAGATCATCAGTGTTGGTTTCACCCGGCACCTTAAAGACGGTCAGGGTGATTTTTTCTTCTAAAGCAGGCTTGGAAAGGTACCACTCTGCTTCTGCCCAAGACTGAATAACGTCCTTGGCAACGCTGTTACCCTTTTTGGCACGCTCTTCAACATCATGAAAGGCATCAAACATCAGCAGGGTATGCTTGAGCTGTTCGCCGGCTTCACGCGCTAACTCTTCGTTATCCAAAAGTTCTACCATGGATACGATGTTGTAGCCGCCTTGCATGGTGCCTAGCAGCTTAACCGCGTGGATTTTATCGATCAGCGGAGAGGTTGCTTCGCCCTTGGCGATTGCAGTAAGAAAGCCCGCTTTTACATAAGCGGCTTCATCGACGCCCGGCGGAACCCGGTTGGTGATCAGATCAAGAACAAATTCCTCTTCACCCGCCGGTGGGGTTTTTAGCAGCTCAATTAAGGCGGCAACTTGCTCGGCGTTTAGAGGCTTGGGTGGTACGCCTTCAGCGGCGCGTTCCTCGACATGTTGGCGATATGCTTCAAGCACGTTGGGGCCCTCTCATCTGCTTTATGGTGGCGAGCACACATTTTCACGGTGTTTGAGCGTGCGCTCGGACACATGACATACGCTTGGAAACAGCGTCTGGTTGGATGACACGGATTCTACGGCAAACTGTCGACAATGTTAAGAAGAAGGCGAGAGGCAGGTGTTGTACTTTATGTTGATACACAAAAAATACCGCTTTAAAGGCCTGTGTTTTGGCCGTTTGGGACACTTTCTGGCAGGGTGTGATGGGCCTGAGCATGCTAAAGGTGTGATTGCGGTTGCGCCGCGTTACCATGGCTTGGACGCTATAACGTTACGGTTGCTTTCCACGTTGAGCTAACCTCACAGCGAAGCGTAGAGCGCCATTATTTCTATTAGCGGTGGCCAGCAATATGTACCCAAGAGACATGGCATTGTTCTTGCGGTTTGGGAACGGGGTGAACGCTATCGGCGTTTAAATATTGTACAATTGTGAAAAAATGCTCGGAAGAACGTTATGTCAATGCAATTGCCGGAATTAACACCCGCAGACCATAAACTTCAAGCAGATGACTTGTTGCCCGAAAGTTTAAATGAATTTCTTGCCTGTATAACGCCGGACAGCTGGCTTAAATGGGCGCTAGATAACCCCGAAATACTGCTTGTTGACCACGCTCAGTGTGAGAAAAAGGCCGCTTCGACGGCCATGAGCTTGCTGTATCGTTATGTAGACCAGCCTCTTTTATTGAGCAAAATGTCTCAGCTCGCCCGCGAAGAATTGCTGCACTTTGAGCAAGTTGTGGGTTTAATGGAAAAGCGCGGCGTTGAATACAAGCATTTAACCGCTTCCCGGTACGCTGAGGGCTTGCGACGTCATGTGCGCAGCAATGATCCAGAGCGTCTTATTGATATCCTCATTATTGGCGCCTTAATAGAAGCACGCAGCTGCGAGCGTTTTGCTCGCTTGATTCCTTACCTGGATGAAGAGTTGGCTAAATTTTATCGCACGCTGGTTAAGTCCGAAGGGCGTCATTTTGAAGACTACCTACTGCTTGCGCAGCAGCAAACTAACGCTTCCATTGATGAAAGAATTGCTTTTTTTGTGGCCCGGGAAGCAGAGCTGATAACGTCACCCGATACGGCTTTTCGTTTTCATAGTGGTGTACCCGCTTAATACACCACTAGCCCAGGCAGGATATGTAGCATGCGCGATACTCGTGAGTCTGATCAGCTAATCCTCTTTGGTCATTTTTCCCTCTCTCAGGGGGATGGTGTACTAACCCACTTTAGCTATGACAAAGTCAAAGCGCTGTTAGTCTACTTACTGCTTCACCGCCAGCCGGTGAACCGTGCGGTGCTCGCCGAGCTGTTATGGCCTGACCAGGGGCTTTCATCAGGCAGGACTAACTTGCGCCATGCCCTGCACTGCCTGCGTCATTCGCTCGGGGATAACGCTGATCACGTCTTGAATGTGTCGCGCCAAACCATCGCTTTTAACCTGCCATCGACTTGGCGCATCGATTTACATGAACTGCAGCAACTGCTGGAAGGCCCCCGCGAATTAGCAACACTCGAAGCGGTGCTGACCTGCTATCAGGGAGACCTCGTTGAGGAGCTCCAGCTAACCAACTGTAGCGAATTTCAGCGGTGGTTCGTACAAGTGCGCAACGAATGGCGTCAGCGTGTCATTCGCTTTGCTGAGCAGGTCCTGGAAGCCCATGAGGATGCGCCAGATGTAATGCTTGAAGGCTTGGTAAGCCGCTTTTCTGGTTACGCACCTTTTCATGAGCGCTTGGTGCGCCAGCTTGCCGAGCAGAACCAAATCGCTGCTGCTCACGAGCAATACAATGGTTATTTACAGTTATTAGCACTTTCGGGGCAGCAGCCTGAGCCCAGTTTTTTACAGCTCGCAAGCTATTGGTCGGATGGGCCGCATGATCCTCGTGCTATGTCCCCTCAGGGCGCTTTTTCGCGCGTATTGGCAGCGGACAGCAAGCCGCTACGCGACGATGAAATCGAGCTGCGCCAGCTCTCCGTGATGGCTATTCGGCTGCGCTTGAAGGGCGACTGGCAGGAGCGTGCAGCAGTGCGTAGCTGTCTGGCCTTGCAGCTGGAGTTACTGCGTTGGTTAGAGCAGCAGTGTCATCATCTGGGGGGATTCTGGTTACCTGGGGCAACCGGAGGACTCGGGCTCGCCTGTTTTGGTACACATGGGCCCGCACACCAGCTTGCGGAGCTGGTAGCGCTTTACGAACACTGTCAACATGCGCTGCCGCAAGAGTCGGCGCGTCATTGGGACAGGGAAGGTGAGCCGCCCGCCTTTGAGCTTGCCGCCGGTTTAAATAGCGGGCGGGTCGTCTATTTGGCTGAGCGTCAGCTAGCGGACCCACTTGGTCAGGTGACGCAAGTTGCCTTGGAGCTAATGAGTGCGGCAGAGGGCAATGAGCTGGTCATTTCTCAGGAGGCCAGCCAGCACATGCCCCCCGCGCTTGATCTACAGCCACGACTGGTGTCTCGGCTGGTGGCAAGCGATGGGCGTATTCGCCTGCGCGCGCTGGTCCTGGGGCAAAACGAGGGGGGGCGTGATGCGCTCCCGCCGAGCCTGGTGGGGCGTGAGGCCCCGTTGCGTACGCTCCGCGATGCCTTGGCGCGGGCGGGAATTGGGCTGCGCCAAAGCGTGCTTGTCCGAGGTGCTTCGGGCATGGGGAAATCTGCGCTCATGGTGGGGTTTCGTCAGCTTGAATTAAGTCGCGATGCCGCGATTTGTTGGCAGCCAACGACGCGATTATCCGTACTTGAACCTTACGGTATTGCCCGCAGCCTGGTGGCCTGGTATCTAAATGCGCCACCTGCGCTGGATACCTTGCATGCCATGCAAGCAACGCTGGGCTTGGGTCTTTTAGAAAAGAGCCGACAGCACCTGCTTGAAGAAGCGCTTGGGGTTAGGGACGTTCAAGAGGTGGCGCAGCTTGCGCAAAACGGCGAGGCGGCGGAGCTGGTCGTACAGTTGTTACATCGCTTGATTGAGCAGAAAACCAGTGAACGTACGCTGGTGCTAATGATTGATGATCTTCAATGGATTGATGAGCCCTCTTTTAAAGTGCTGGCAGGCCTTCAGGCGCGCTTGCCTATCAATACGGCGTTTATGCTGATTGCCAGTCATCATGGCCGTGAACCCTTACCGGTTAAGCTTCACTGGGACCAGCAGATCACGTTGGGTAAGTTGGACGTTCAGCAATCATCACGCCTGCTTTCCCAGCTGTCACGCCGCTACCGCATACATTTAAGCCCCCGGCTGCGTAACCAGATCATAGAGCGGTGCGATGGCGTGCCGCTTTACATGCAGGAAATTTGCCGACGTCTGGACATGGACCGTCGCGAAGGGCGTAGTATTCAATTTGATGAGCTGCCGAAAGGGCTGCTGGGCTTGCTAGCCAGCCGTATTGATCAGTTGGAGGCCGACCGCGCGATTGCCCACGTGGCGGCAGTGCTTGGCAAACGTTTCCGGCTGGATTTTTTGTTGGAGTGCAGCGGCTGGGAGCCCGCTCGACTAACGCAAGCGCTTGAGCATATGCGTCAGCTCGAGATCATTGAGCCCGTTAATAAAGAGCTCGGTGAGCAAGAGTGCCAATTTAGCCATCAGCTTCTTCAGGAAGCCGCCTATCTCTCCTGCCCGCGCGATGTACGCGTCAAACTGCATCAGCAGGTCGTTACGCTAATTGAAGAGCGTTTCCCCATGTGGATTAGCCGCCATCCTGGCGACTTTGCTGCACACTTGCGTAGAAGCGGTCATTACGCACGCGGCGCACGCTATTTTGAGCTTTCTGCTCGCGAGGCGCTAAAGGTCAGTGCTAACCGAACGGCGTTGCGGATGGCCGACGCAGGGTTGGCAAGCTTGCGCCATGTTGAGCATGAGATAGAGCGCGAGGTTAGTCTGCTTACGGTACGTGGCCAGGCCGCATTTTCCCTGGAAGGGCACGGCTCACCCATCGCTCATGAAAGTTTTGTTCGCGCCCGAGAGTTACTGCGTGAGTCCGGCAGCGATATGCTGGATGACCCTGAAGAGCTTGAGCAGGTCTTTCTGGTTAAGTGGGGGCTCTGGGTAGGGCGCAGCCAGCGCTATGCGCATGCCGATGCGTTTGCGCTTGCCTCGACGCTTGCGGATATCGCGGAGCGACTGGAAGACCCGCGCTATCGCCGTTTAGCGGATTATGCACGCGCTCAATGCGAGTACTGGGCAGGACGTATCCAGCAGGCCCACGATCATCTGGATGAAATTGATCCGCTCAATGCACAAATGATGATTGAGTGGTTGCCGTTCTCTGATCACCCGCAGGTAACGGCAGCGTGTTTTCAAGGTTGGGCGCTCTGTTTACGGGGCGACTATCAGCGTGCAGAGCGGCAAGTATCGGCGGCGCTTCGGTTGGCGGAAAAAATTGGCCACCCGGGAACGCTGGCAATGTCGCTGTTATTCGCGGCTTCCCTCTATCGTCAGTTAGGGCATGTGCACCTGGCGGCGCGCCAGGCTGAGAGGGCGGCAGCCATGACCGTCACGCCCGACTTGCAATTATGGCAAATCTCGGCCCAAGCGGTGTTGGGATGGCAGCGCGCGTTAGCAGGGGACCAAGGAGGGCTTGCACAAATACGCGAAAGCCTTGAGCGGATGACCGAGCTTAAAGGGAGCGACCGCTACCAGCGGCCCTCATTATGGTATATCGATGCCTGTATTGAGCTGGGTGAGCTTGATGCCGCAGAAGACTATTTGGATCAATGCCTTGTGATCGCCCGCGAGCGTACCACGCTGTTTTTGCCTGAGCTAGCGATGCTGCTGGCGAGCGTTCGGCATCAGCTTGGACATCCTGCGAATGAGGTTAGGGCGCTTGCCGAGATGGCCATCAGCCAATCCCGAGAGAATGGGAACCGCCACCAGGAGCTGGCGGCGCTTGAACTATGGTTGATGCACATTGAGCCGGGCGACCCTACTGCCAAAGAGGCGTTCCGACATTTGCTGAATGATGTTAGCCATAGCGATGCGCCGGTGCTGGTGCGTTGGGTGAGCCTGCTGGATCGTCGTTTGACCCAGCCTGCGGATGTAGAAGGTTAGGGGTTATCCCGTTGCTGTTTCGAGGTATGCAAGGGTGGCGAGCGCCTGATCACGGTGCTCGCCACAAATGCTGGCATCAAAGTTAAAGTTGGCGCATACGGCGGGGCGGCTTGCATCGCCAAAAAGCCGACATAGATTCTGTTCATCCAACTGAATGCAGCGAACCCCAGCAGGCTTGCCTTGAGGCATCCCTGGAATCGGTGAGCTGATGGACGGCGCTATACAGCAAGCTCCGCAACCTGCCCGGCAGCCAGCGCTTTGCTTAACGATAATACCTGCCTCGCTCATGGCGTAAATTCCGCAAAGGCGCCTTTGTTAATCCCCTCGAATGCTTGAACGCGTGTGGCGTGGCCGCTTTCATCGGCGATGCTACGTGCCAGCCAGATGGCGATATTCTCAACGGTAGTGGGGCCCGGCAATACCGCACAGCGGTCTGCTGGCAGGCGAATGGAAAAGTCTCCCTGGGCGGCCTGGTAACGACAGGTCAAGAACACATCGTCTTGGTGTTCAATATCCGCTTGCTCAAGTAGGTAGCGGTTATCCAGCCAGTGCGCCCAGCGAGCTTCCAGCTCAGGTTGACGCGTGCCCGATTGCCAAATAGAGAGTCTGGAGCGGTGGCCGTGGGCAATACGTTGGCAATTGCCCTGGTGCCGTTTAAGGCCATGGCTATAGCCATAGGCTGCTCCGGTCGTAGCTTCATCACTTAACGTTAGCGTGACACGGTCAACATTGACGGGGCGCTGTGCGGTCAACTCGGCACTTAAATACGCTGCTACCTCTTCAAGCGTAATAGATACCCAGGGAAGCAGGCTAAAGGCTTCGGCAGGCCCACGAACCTCCAGGGGATAAGGCGTTTCGGTGCGAACGCAGAGGCCTTCCTCGCAATCAGTAATGCTTACACCGGGCGCCTGCGTGGGCACCAGAAGCGTATGGTCGAGGCCGCTGTCCAGGGTGTGTTTGATCCAGGGCTTTACCTCGCCAAAATCAAATAGCATGCCGTCTTCACCCAAGGCGCCTTCAAGGAGTGCATCTACTTGCCAGCTGCAGCCGATGAGTCCGTGTGTCGGGCACCAAACAGAGACATCCATATGGGTTAACTGATTTACAAAGAGAGCCATTAGTTAAACCCTGCGATTTTGTGAATTTGAAGCGTAAGGCGCCATTGTGGGTTAGCCATACAGTAATCCGTTGCCTGGGCGATGGTATCGGACTGTTGCCCTAACGGGCTTACATCCATGGGCTGCAAAAAGAAGTGAGTAAACGCAAGGTCCTCAAAGACCGGGGGCAATGCGTCAGCTTGCGGATAAACAAGTTTTAATTCATTTCCCTGCGTAATGGCCAAAGGGTTACTACCTTTGGGGCTAACGCATAACCAATCAATACCGGGAGGGGGCCGCAACGTACCGTTCGTTTCAACGGCTACTTCAAAGCCCTGCTGGTGTAGCTTGTCAATTAACGGTGTATCCAGTTGGAGCAGAGGCTCACCGCCGGTAAACACCACATACGGGGTGGCATTCGCGCTACCTTTTGGCCAGAGCGCATTAATATGCGCAGCCAGCTCGGCCGCTGTTGAGAACTGTCCGCCGTTCTGTCCGTCAGTACCGATAAAATCGGTATCGCAAAAGGTGCATTTTGCATGAGCGCGATCCACTTCACGGCCTGACCACAAATTACAGCCACTAAAACGGCAAAAAACGCTGGCACGACCCGCTTGTGCGCCTTCGCCCTGTAGCGTGTAAAAGGCTTCTTTAACGTGGTACATCAGCGATTCACCTGAGCTGTCGCATCGTAAGCCAAAGGGTCGAGCACATTGTTAGCGGCAAAGGCCTCCAAGCGCTCTCGGCAGCTGCCGCACTGACCACACGCTAACGCACGTCCTTCATAACAGGTCCAGGTATGCTGGTAATCAAGCCCCATGGACAGGCCATCGCGTAAAATATCCGCTTTTGATGAGTAGAGGTAAGGGGCATGCAGCGTAACGTGCTCAAAGTTGGCAATACCCGCCACGTGATTCATGGCATCGACAAACTCGGGGCGGCAATCCGGGTATAAAACATGGTCACCGCCATGGGCGCCATAATCCACGCGCCCAGCGCCTATATTGACCGCTTTGGCAATCGCCAGGGACAGTAAAATCATATTGCGATTGGGAACGACAGTGGCGCGCAAATTATCATCTGCGTAGTCACCCGTCGGCATGGCCTGGTCGGCGTTGGTCAGTGCGGAGTTATCGATCAAACCGTGAATGGCTCGAATGTCGACTACCTGGTGAGGAATACCCAACTGACGGCACACGTGCGTAGCCACATCCAACTCGCGTGCGTGACGTTGGCCATAGTCAAAAGATAGTGCGTGAACCTCCAGACCTTCACGCAGTGCGCGGTGAAGCACCGTATAGGAGTCCATGCCGCCGGAATAGATAACCACCGTCGCTGTCGGTGACGTAGAAGGGAGAGAAAACGTACTGGACATAAATAGTGCTCGCTGTCGGAGAATTTTTCGTGCGCGATAAGGCTGCACGGAGTGCCGGGGTCCGGTCCGGGAGGGCGGCAGTTTACGCAATGAGAACGTATCTGACCAGCCGTAGTCTGAATGATCGTCTCTCCTTGTTCGCCATTCCCGATAAATTGAGCAGCATGCTACGCTCATTGTTTTGCTAAGCTTATCGTTTCCGGCGGTTACAGATGGTGTTTCGGTTTACAGGTAGCTTAGCGGTTAACAGTTAGTTTTCAGCGGTTCGAGGGGATCATGGCCACCATAGAGCACAGTGAAATTGTTAAAGCATCACCTGAGCGCGTATTTGAGCTATTGCGCCGCGTGGAAGATTTTGCTGATTATTCTGATTTAATACGTTCCATTGATGTATTGGGGGGCGACCGCTATCGTTGGCATGTCCGTGCAGTAGGTATGGACTGGGCATTTGACGTGGAAGTGACAGAGATTCAGGCGCCCCATACGCTGGCTTGGGAGTCGCTTGATGGGGTGAAAAATCAGGGGCGCTACCGGCTGCGTGAAGTGCCAGAAGGAACGGAAGTATCGCTTACGCTTGGTTATGAAATTCATAATCGCTTTATGGAAAAAGCCGTTAATAAAGCAGCGAAGCCGCTCGTAGGTAAAGTGAGCCGACAAATTCTTGAGCGTGTTGAGGCCAGGCTGAATGCGTAATGCCTTTCGTCTTGTGTGGCGTTTGGCGATAGCCGTTGGCATGATAGCCATACTGGCGTGTATGTGGTTTTGGCACTCGCCGGATTTAATGGCGGTCAGGCATACCGTTGACGAATGGACACATCATCCCGCAGTAGTGGTTGGGGTGGTTGTCCTTATGGCCGTTACCCTGGCTGCCGGGTTGCCCGGGAGTATTGGCTTTTGGCTAATTGCGCCCTTTTACCCACCTGTCGTTGCCACCATTATGCTGACACTTGGAAGTGTGGCGGGCGCATTCGGTGGCCATCAGTTAGCAGCACGTACCCGTAGCGCATGGCAACCTAAAGGGCTAACCCTAAAAGTCATGCAAACGCTTCAGGACAGGGGAGATCTATTAACCCAGTGCGCACTTCGTGTCTTGCCGGGTTTTCCTCACGCGGTGATCAACTTTGCAGCTGGGCTATGCCGTGTGCCACTGTCGATTTTTCTTCTTGCGGCAACGCTAGGCCTATCGATTAAGTGGGGCGTATACAGCAGCGCTATTCATGGGGCGCTTGAAGCGATAGAGGAAGAAAATGCACTTCAGTTTGAGGTGCTGCTACCGCTTGTTGCTCTTACGGTACTATTGCTTGTTGGTGCTTGGGTCAAGCGCCGCTCGAAAGCGGCGCCAGCGCGTTAACTCCCTTGGTGCATGGCAACGTCCAACTCGTCGACTAGCTCGGCCCAGTCAGCGTCGTCTTCAATGGCTTCACGAAGAAATTCCGCTTGGCCTTCATTCCAACAGGGCGCATCGGAAAGCACCATCTCTTTGGGCAAAGGGCGATGGCGCTTGATGAAAACTTCAATCGACTCAGCGTCTGATGGCAGGCCCAGTTGTTCGAAAAGATCACTAAAAAGATGTACCGGTTTTTCCATAATTACGGGCTCCGTCAACTGGTTAGCATTGATTAAACATAGCGTAAATTACGGATATCACCACGCTTATTAGCGTTCGCCGACTAATGAAGCGAGAAAGCGTTGCCGCTGTGTCTCTACATCAAGCGGTTGAGCTAAAAGATGGACCAGTTTGGTAAAGGTGGCTTCTGGTGTCATGGCATCGCCTGAGAGCACGCCTGCATCTGTTAACCCCTCGCCCGCAGCGTATGCTCCCATATGAACGCTGCCTTCAGGGCAAAGGCTTATCGCCGCTAGCAATTTCCCCTCACCGGCCGCGCTAGCCAGTACATTCAATAGGGCTGGATCGTTAGGCAGATTGCCCGCTCCCCACAACTGGATAACAGCGCCTTTAACGCGTGAATCTCCAAGCCAGGCTTCCAGTTGCCAAGCGGCCAAACCGGGCCAGAGCGCGATACGAACCACTTCGCCTTTATCCAACCCTTGGTAGCTGGGGAGTTCAAAGCGTGGCGCGCCACGCTGTTGAGAGGCAAGCCCACGGCTTGGGTAGTAAACAAAGTCATTGCCTACTCGCTCACCAAGTAGCGGGTAACCTGGAGAGGTGAAGGCTGTTAGTGCGTCACTGTGCAGCTTTATAGCTCGTACGCCACGCAATAACCGGTTTGCAAAATAAATAGCGACTTCCTGAAGCTCGGCGTTTGCCGCAAACCGCAGCGCGCCATGAATATTATCAAGAGCATCACTGTTGGGTGCTTCCAGGGGGCGCATTGCGCCGGTTACAACGACGGGGCGCTCTAGGCCTTGCAATTGATAGGCAAGGCTAGCGGCCGTCCAGCTAAGCGTATCGGTACCATGAATCACGACAAAACCCCGGTAATCCGTTAACCGGGTGGCGATGTCACTGGCTAACTGCTGCCACTGAAGTGGGGTCGCCGCGCTGGAATCAATCAGCGTGGTATAACTAATAACATCATAAGCAGGAAGCGATTGCTGTTGGGCAATGGGGAGCTTGCCAAGCGCGGTCGCCATGCGTTGGGCAAAGTTCGCGCCGGGAGTCAGCCCATTGGCACTTTGCTGCATGCCGATGGTGCCGCCCGTATAAATAACCAAAATGCGTTCGTGGGTGGGAGCCGTTGCGGTTAAAGGTGAGAAGCTACTCATCACGGATTTCCTGGCGTAAATATTTGAAGGCCAAGCACTAAAACTCCTGTTTGATTCCAGTGCAGGTTAGTAACGGTGAACCAGAAGCGTGCCGCTTTGATCGTCCAGCTGGCGCGTGCGGCCAGCCAACAGGGCGAATCCACAGCAAACACCTACCAACGAGATCAAAAGCCAGGCAATTTGGTCTGCATGAACGCCGGATTGGAGCAGCAAGCCGACACTAAAAGGCCCAATAGCGGCAATGGTATATCCTCCGCCTTGTACCAGGCCGGAAAGTTGTCCTGCAAGGCGTGATGTCGCTGTTCTTAATACCAGCAGGCTGAGGGCCAGGCTAAAACTGCCGCCTTGGCCAAGGCCTAACAAGATGGCGCCAGGCCATTTCCAGGCTAAGGGCGCTATAAGTAGCAGCCAAAGCCCTAGGGCCGTACTAAACAGTACAAGCAAGAGCGCCGGGCGCTGGTCTGACCCCATGCGGGCAAGCCAGGGTGCCCCCAAGGCTGAAACGAGTTGACACATGATCGAAATAGCCATTGTCCAACCCGCGCTGGCCTCATCATAGCCACGATCGACAAGCAGCGTTGGCAGCCATCCAAAAACGATATATGCCATGGATGATTGAATGCCCATGAACAGCATTACTTGCCACGTGAGCGGTTTGCGTAACAGTTTAAGAAGTCCCGAAGATGGCGGCTGAGGCATACCATGAGAGGAAGTCGAGGGCATTTGGCATTGCCAGAGAATCAGAGCAAATAGCGCCAGTAACGACCAGCTCATCAAACTTGCCTGCCAACTGCCCAGCCACACTGTCAGCGGCACGCTAAATCCCGCTCCCAACGCGCCTCCCAAGCAGAGTGCCATCGTGTAGAGGCCCGTCAAAAGATCAGCACTTTCGGGTAGCTCGCGTTTCACCAGTGCGGGCAGTAGAGTGCCGCTAATGCCTATGGCGGCGCCCGCCATTGCGGAGCCTATAAACAGGACGCCGGGCAACGGTAAACCGCGCAGAATCAAACCTGCAGCCAACAGTAGTAGCGCAGCACTAAGCGCCCGCTCGCTACCTAGCCGTTTTGCTAAAAGCGGCGCAATAGGAGCAGCCAGGCCTAAAAACAGCACGGGGAGTGTTGTCAGTACGCCCGCTGCCGCGGGTGAGAGCCCGGCAGCTTCCTGAAGACGCGTCAGCAAGGGGGCCACTGAGGAAAGGGCAGGGCGTAAATTTAGCCCCACCACAACCATCAGTAAAATAAAGGTAACGGAACGTCGAGACAACATTGTGCGGCCTACTTGAGGTAAGGGCGTAAATCGCCGCGGACTGCATCCAGTAGCGTGATGAAGTGATAATCCTGTGGTGTTTCAATGGAGTCCACACGGACACTAGTGCGCATACCTTGATTGATATCCAGCTTATCGAAAATCTCAAGTGTCACTTTCTGAGCAGGTTTGTCACCTGGCGCCAGAATGCCATCTTCAAGGGTAAAGGTTTCGATTAACGTGGCGCGCACGCGGGTGCTGTTGTCTTCGCTGAGTACACGGCGAATAAACAGCCAGCCTTCGCAAGGTAGCGCTACATTATCGTCACGCTCGCGTAGGAACAGCGTCCGGTAGCAAGCGCCTTCGTTAGCGGCTTTCTCCGCCATGCTGCGGTAGGCTTGTATGACCTGCTTTGAAGAGGCGCGTGCATCTTCCAGGCGTTGCACGATTCCCTGGTGTTCACGACTAAGCTGTTCTTGGCGTTGAAAACTGAGCCACTGCCGATATTCATTAATAAGTTGAGAAGATGACATGATCGCTCCCTGATAATGTAGTAGCCAACGTAGTGGAATATGCGAGGGCATAACCTTCGCATATTCCTTGTTAGCAGGCTAGCGGCGTGCGCGCCGACGGCGCTCGCCGTTGGCATTTCCATTATCGCTAGTTGGTTTGCGTCGTGCTTGAGGTTGGCGCTGGCGACGACCATTCTCAATGGGCTCTGGTTTGATCGTGGGATCTGGCTCAAACCCGGGCTCTATATGTTTGGGTAGGTTTTGCTTGATCAGCCGCTCGATATTGCCCAGCAAACCGTGCTCGTCCACACACACCAGTGATACTGCTTCACCATTGCTACCCGCTCGGCCTGTCCGGCCAATGCGGTGGACATAGTCTTCCGCCACATTGGGCAGGTCGAAGTTAACCACGTGGGGAAGCTCGCTAATATCCAGCCCACGTGCGGCGATATCCGTCGCGACTAATACTTGCAAGTCACCACTTTTAAAAGCCCCCAGCGCACGGGTACGAGCGCCCTGACTTTTGTTGCCATGAATAGCCATGGCAGGAATATTCTGTTTTGAAAGCTGTTCGGCAAGCCGGTTGGCGCCATGTTTGGTACGGGTGAAAACCAGCACCTGGAACCAGCCGTGGCGCTGAATCAAATGCGCCAACAGCTCGCGCTTTTTTTCGCGGTCTACGCGATAAACCGCTTGGAGAATTTTCTCGGCGGTTGTGTTGCGTGGAGCCACTTCAATAAGGGCGGGGTTATTGAGCAACTGCTGCGCCAGCGTCTGAATTTCATTTGAAAACGTGGCGGAAAATAGCAGGTTTTGGCGCTGTTTGGGCACTAGGCGTAGTACACGTTTAATATCGTGAATAAAGCCCATATCCAACATGCGGTCGGCTTCATCAAGCACTAGAATTTCGATGGCTGAAAGGTCAACGTGGCCCTGCTGCTGAAGGTCCAGCAGGCGGCCGGGGGTGGCAATCAGTACGTCCAGACCTGCTTTAAGTGCATCGACCTGGGGCTGTTGGCCTACACCACCAAAAATAGTGTGCGAGCGTAAAGAGAGATGCTTCCCATAGGTGGATACACTTTCACCTACCTGTGCAGCAAGCTCCCGAGTAGGCGTCAATACCAGCGCACGCACCTGACGTTTGCCTGGCCGTTTTCCACCGGAAAGACGCTGTAGCATGGGTAGGGTAAAGCCGGCCGTTTTACCCGTGCCCGTTTGGGCGCTTGCGAGCAAGTCGCGACCTTCTAATACGACAGGAATAGCCTTTAATTGGATCGGAGTAGGCTGGGTGTAGCCTTGCGCCGTAACGGCGTGTAATAAATCTTCTTGCAGACCAAGTTCAGAAAAGCTCATGCGTTCTCCGCAGCCACCTAACAAGGCAACAGCTGCTTAAAAGCGTTGTTGCTAGGCGTAATTTTTCAAAAGACGAGAATGGTTATCCTCGCGACAGCAAAGCTTGCCAAGCCGCGATGATCGTTGATTAGCCACGTATGACCATAACGAAAAAAAGTGGTCAGTATGGAAGAGACGGGCATTTGACTGTGGGTGTTACGCTATCGCAACACTCAAAATATACCCGTCAGTGTAACATGAAGATTACCTCAGACGGGCATACTTGTGGTGATTGGTTGGCGGGCTCTCAAGCGCTTTGGTTATTTCATCCCGCTTAAACCGGCTAATGGAAATAGCTACCCTGACGTATTTGATCGGCAATTTGTCTCGCAACATCCTCCCAGCTAGCGCTTAGGGCACGTACCAGGGCGGGGTAGCCGTCCTCATCCAGTATTGTTTGCGCAGAAAAACTCTTCATGGCCAACAATTCATCACTTGGGCTGCGTAGCTGCCACTGCCCGGCCACCACCGCTAAACCATCGTAGCGGCCTTGAAATTGATCAACATCAAGCCGCAGGGTGAGCGCTTCAGGTTGGCTGCTGTCATCACGGACTACGCGAATAAGCGGTAGCTCTTGCGACAACTGTGTCCGTAAGCTGCGTGCAAGCTGTCGGTCAATGCTTTCGGCCCATTGATGCTCTCGCGCCTGGTTAAGCGTAATGTCATCCAGTTGCATGACGATGCCATCGACATCGAGATAGTGAGCAAGGCGTGGCGAGCGCAGCTGTAGCGTGCCTTGGGGGCTACTTGGTATATTGGCCAGCCCGTTACTGGGTAGCATATAACGCGCCGGGGGCGTCACACTGCTTGCGCAAGCAGCCAGCATGAGCGATAGGGACATTAGCAATAAGGATTTTAAAACGAGTATACGCATAATATTCCCCTGTTTAGCGCGGTGCACGCGGTATAGGATCTTGAGTATCCAGATTATCAAACAGCAGCGCCCGCGGATTATCGTTCAGTGTGCGGGTTAGTGGTTGAAGATCGCGCATTAATCGATCCAGGCGCTCGATGGCCGACGTCAGGTCCTGGTAAGCCGGTGAGGAAGGCGACACGCCCTGGAGGGTGCTTTGAAGCTCGTTAAGCGTAGCATTGAGGTTGCCGCCTACTGCACGAGTTTCAGGGTCGCTTAGCAGCTGGTTGAGCGACTCGCTGACACCGCGGACCTCATTAAGCATGCTTTCAGAGGCTTGTAAGCTACTGTCCATGCCCGCCAGTAAGGGCTCCACTTCAAGCGCGTTCAGCTTGTCGAGTAGATCGGTAATTTGGGATTGGATTTGGGAAAAACCACCCGACACCGTGGGGAAAACCGTGCGGCCAGAGAAAGTCGACGCAATGTAGTCCTCGTCGGTGTCTCGCTGAAAGTTCAGATCCACAAATAAAGCGCCGGTTAGCAGGTTACCGTTTTTAAGCGACGCACGAAGGCCAAGTGTAAACATGCGGTTAAAGCGCTCTTCCCACTCTTCCAAATCAATATCCGAATTCTCGATGCCAAGCCGCTGGGGCTCAAGGCGAATGAGTACGGGGATGGCGAAGCTTGCGCGTGAGCTTGGCTGTGGTGATGTAAAGTTCCAGGGGACAGCGGCCACGGTGCCTATACGAACACCTCGAAACTCGACGGGCGCACCGCGTGAAAGGCCGCGAACGGTGTCATCCACTAACAGAACGTATTCCAGGTACTGATTGAAGGTACCCTCGCGAGCATCATCCTCATCCCCGTACAGATTAAAGCGGGCGCCCGCTTCTACAGGGCGTCCCATTGGTAAGTCTTCGGGCACCCCAAACGTGACACCTCCTCCTAACAGGGTTTCAAGTGATTCAACGTTAACCCGAAAGCCATTTGAATCAAGGCGTAGGTCAATGCCGCTCGAGGACCAGAAGCGGGTGCTGTCGGTCACCAGCAGTGCATAGGGCTCTTCGATAAATACCTGGTGATGCATGGTGCGTGATTCGGGGTCGAAACTTGCTTCTTCAACGCGGCCCACCGTATAGCCCTGGTAGGAAACCGGGTCGCCGACACGCAACGAATTGCCGAGTTGACTAATGAGATTGATATTGATGCCGGCCATTCCGGCCGTGGCGACAGGGGGGACGTCGCTTACCGGAAAGTTACGCCGCTGTTCTTCAGAGCTTCCGGGCTCAAGCTGTATATAAGCGCCAGAGAGGACAGTACTCAGGCCGCTAATCCCTTCACGCCCGATACGAGGCTTTACCACCCAAAAGCGGCTATCTTCACGCAACAAGGCTTCAGCCTGAGGCTGAATGCGTGCTGTAATCACAGCACTGCTTAGGTCTTCAGAGAGCTGGACATTTTGCACGAGGCCAATTTCAACGTTGCGGCTGCGGATGGAGGTATTTCCCGCTTCGATACCTTCGGCGTTGTTCATGGTTAATGTGATAAGTGTGCCGCGGCTGGTGTAATTATCGTACACCAGCCATAGCCCAATAATGATAGCCACAAAAGGCACAATCCAGATAGGGGAGATGCGTGATTGCGGCGAAGACCTGGCTTTGTTCATGTCAGGCTCTTGCTTGTTAGCTATGGGGGTGTCGTTACCCATTAATGGCTCCCAGAGTGGCTATTATTTGATGTGGACGCTGCCTTGGTAGGAGCATCCCATATTAAGCGGGGGTCAAACGTCATGGCGGCTAGCATTGTCAATACCACGACCGAGCCAAACGCCAGCGCGGCAGGACCTGGCGTGATCGACATAAGTGAGCCAGCGCGTATCAAGGCAACCAGAATAGCCACTACAAAAACATCGACCATCGACCATCGTCCGATAAACTCGGTAATGCGATAAAGCCGCGTACGGCTGATGGTATTGGGTTGGCTGTTGCCTCGGACGACAATACATAGCCATGAAAGCGCCAGCAGTTTACCGACAGGCACAATAATGCTGGCAACGAAAATAACGGTGGCGACTGGCCATGAGCCCATCTGAATCAGTTCAACGACGCCTCCTATGATGGTCGAAGAACCGCTATGCCCCAGACTCGTCGTGGTCATAATAGGGTAAACATTCGCAGGGATATACATGACAGTCGCTGCGCCTAGCAGTGCCCAGGTGCGTTGTAAGCTATAGGGGAGTCGGGAGTGAAGTTTCTCATGACATCGAATGCAGCGAGATTTATGTCCTGGGGTGAGTGAATTGACAAGCCCACAGGTTGGACAGCCTGTTAGGCGCTGACTAGCGGCGGTTGCTCCTGTTTGGGTGCCCTCTGGCGCCAAGGGTTCTCCTTCGAGGGAAAACCACATCCAATCGGCATCAATGGACTGGATGGTCATTAATAAAAGTACCGCAAAGATGCAAAAACCCCAGAAGGAGATACCCAACTCAATTTGCGCCATACCGGCTATTTTAATCAGGCTTACCAGCGCCCCTATAATAAAGACATCCGCCATCATCCAGGGCGTCAAGTGGGCAAGTGAGCGGGCAATGTCGCGACTATAGGCGAGTGGCTTGCCGTGTAAAAGCCCCAGCTGCAGCCAAATCACGCTAAGCAGATAAAGGGTCGGCAGCACAACGATGGTCATGATGACGATAATGGCCACGACCGGTTGGTGAAAGGCAATTAACGTGGTGGCCGTTTGTGACAGCTCTATGCGATTGCCGACGCCACTAACGCTGAAGCTTACAAACGGAAACGAAATAGCCACGATTAATGCAATTAATGCCGCAATGGCAAGTGCCATACTGCGCTGAGCGGGGTAGCGGTGGCGTTTTACGAGTACATGTGAGCAGCGCGGGCAGCTGGCCTTTTCGCCCGAGCATAAGGGGGGCAGCGCGGATACCCAGTCGCACTCATGGCAGGCGCGTAAACGTCGACGCTGAACGCGAGACTCAGGTGGTTGCCGATCCACTAGAGGCGCATTAACGGAAAGTGGGGAACGCTTTAATAAACGGAAGTGGGGCAAAGGGGACACTCTCACTGCGAATGCGATGTAAACCGAATGAACACCGGGCCTTTTTTATATCAAACCCAAATAGATCCATGCTGGCATAACCCGATGCTTGACCCGACTGAAGGGTTAGTCAAGGATGCAGCCGCGATAGTGCCTAATATTCTGCCATAAGGAAATAAAATGTTGCTTCCACTTGTAGCTGTAGTGATGGGACTGGTGTTGCTCATCTGGAGTGCTGAGAAATTTATTGATGGCGCAGCTGCAACGTCACGTTGGCTCGGTCTTTCGCCTTTATTGATTGGTATGTTGGTCATTGGATTCGGTACCTCAGCCCCTGAGATGATGGTGTCAGTATTGGCAGCCTTGCAGGGGAATCCCGGGCTTGCAGTAGGGAATGCCTATGGTTCCAATATTGCTAATATTGGTTTGGTATTGGGTTTTGTTGCACTCATTGCACCGTTAGCTGTGCACTCCAGCGTCATCCGCAAAGAGATGCCGATTTTAATTCTGGTCACACTGATCACTGGGATTATGCTCTGGGATGGTTGGGTGTCTCGCTGGGAAGCGGCCCTTTTATTGGTAGCCCTCGTCATATTTATCGGCGTAAGCATCTTTCGTTCAAAAAAGCAAAAGGACGATGCGCTGGTTGAGGAAGTCGCTGAGACGCTGGACAGTAACCCCATGTCGCGTGGTAAAGCGATTATGTGGACGTTGGTTGGGTTGGTGTTCTTGGTTGCAAGCTCGCGTATGTTGGTTTGGGGAGCGGTAGAAATTGCGCAACGTTTTGGCGTGAGTGACTTGATTATCGGGCTAACCGTCGTAGCCGTTGGTACCTCACTGCCCGAGCTTGCTTCTTCGATTAGCGCGCTGCGCCGTAAAGAGCACGATATGGTGCTGGGTAACGTTGTTGGTTCTAACTTGTTTAATAGCCTTGCTGTAGTGGGGCTTGCGGGGGTTATTGCACCTATTGATGCTGGGCGGGAAGTGCTGGTGCGTGATTGGAGCATTATGACCTGCATGACCCTGCTAATGGTTCTCTTCGCATTTTCCTGGAAAGGACGTCCGCGTCGAATTAATCGCCTCGAAGGCGCTGTTCTTTTTACGCTTTTTATTGCGTATACCGGATATATGATAAGCGTTGTCGTATTATCTTAATGAATAATTGGCATTATTTGATGTGCGTCAATGCGACACGCTTTGCGAAAGATAGATCGGTGTATAATGAGATGTAAGCCAGTAAAATGGCAATATAAATAAAAACAGGCTAGATGCTTATAATTAAAGGCTGAATCTTTAAGTTTCAGCTAAGCTTGCGTTAACAAAAACTGGGGTATTAATTCAGGTTAGGAGCGTGCAATGGAACTCGATCCCTTAATGCTGTCGCGAATACAATTCGCGTTTGTTATCTGTTTTCACACGATCTTTCCGGTTTTCACCATTGGGTTGGCCTCTTATATTGCGCTTTTACAAGCACTTTTTTTTAAGACGCAAAATCCTGCATGGGACCGTTTAGCACTGTTCTGGACGAAAGTATTTGCTGTGGTTTTTGGCATGGGGGTGGTGTCGGGAATCGTGATGTCGTTTCAGTTCGGTACGAACTGGAGTAATTTCTCTCTGGCGACCTCCAATTTTATAGGTCCCATGCTCAGTTATGAAGTTGTGACAGCCTTCTTCCTTGAAGCTGCCTTCCTTGGCATATTGCTGTTTGGCCGTGGAAAAGTGCCGCAGGGTATCCATTTGATGGCGGCTGCCTTGGTGGCGCTGGGCACCTTTATTTCAGCGTTCTGGATCCTCGCGGCAAACAGTTGGATGCATACACCGGCAGGCGTTGAGTTGATCGACAATCGTTTCCATGTGATCTCCTGGTTTGACGCGATTTTCAATCCCTCCTTCCCTCATCGCTTTGCACACATGGCTGTAGCTTCCTTTATCACCGGCGGGTTTGTCGTGGCAGGCGTTAGCGCCTGGTTTTTGTTGCGTGGAAGAGATCCAGAGGCTAACCGTCGTGCGCTTTCCATGTGCTTATGGTTGCTGCTTTTCCTGACGCCTCTTCAGGCGTTTATAGGCGACTCCCACGGGTTGAATACGCTCAAATATCAGCCAACGAAGGTCGCAGCAATGGAGGGGAACTGGGAAACATCTACCAGCGTGCCATTGCTCTTGTTTGCGCTGCCGGACCAGGAGGCGCAGAGAAACCTTTATGAGATTGGCATTCCTAACGTGGCCAGTCTCATACTTACCCATTCGCTGCATGGTGAAGTTCCAGGGCTTACGGCCGTGCCACCTGAAGACCAGCCTCCTGTTGCCATCGTATTTTGGGCGTTTCGGGTGATGGTTGGCATTGCCTTAATAATGATTGCTGTCTCCTTTGTAGGCTTATTCTTGCGGCGCAATCAACGTATTTATGAGAGTCAGCTGTTTTTGAAAACATTGGTCGGCATGATTTCTTTACCCTTCATTGCGGTTCTGGCTGGCTGGATCGTGACCGAAGTAGGTCGGTCCCCTTGGCTGGTATACAACATCATGTCTCATGCAGAGGGTGTGACACCTTCGCTAACAGGTTGGATGGCGCTGTTTACGCTTATTGGGTATGTGCTGGTATATGCGGTGGTTTTTTATGCCGGTATTTACTATCTAACCCGGGTGGTTCGCAACGGCATGTTGCCTGAGCAAGAACAGGCGTCTGTTAATAGGGATGCTGACCGTCCCAAGCGGCCGCTCTCTGCCGCCCACACCCCTTTTGATGATGACATTGATCCGGTGAGGAGCTAACCATGGAAATGTTTGATCTGTCGATTATTTGGGCTGGCATTATCGGGTTCGGCGTCATCATGTATGTACTGATGGATGGCTTTGATCTTGGCTTGGGGATTCTATTTCCCTTTGCGCCAGATGAAGAGGCTCGTGATGTCATGATGAACTCTGTGGCACCGGTCTGGGACGGTAACGAGACTTGGCTGGTTTTGGGGGGGGCTGGCTTGTTAGCGGCTTTTCCCTTGGTTTACTCGATTTTCTTACCGGCACTCTATATCGGTGTTTTCTTGATGCTGGCAGGGTTGATTTTTCGTGGCATTTCGTTCGAATTCCGCTTTAAGTCGCGCCGTAACCGCCACTGGTGGAATCGCTCCTTTGCCTGGGGTTCGGCGGTCGCTGCGTTCGCTCAAGGCGCTGTGGTTGGTGCATATATTCAGGGTTTTCAAACCGAAGGCTTTGTTTATACCGGGGGCGCCTTTGATTGGTTAACGCCGTTTACGGTGTTAACAGGCTTGGGGCTTATGGCAGGTTATGCGCTTTTGGGCTCAACCTGGCTGATTCTAAAATCGGAAGGCCACGTACAGGATTGGGCGTATAAAATCACGCCTATGCTGCTGGCAATGGTGCTGGTGGTCTTCGCCATTGTTAGTATCTGGACGCCGTTCGTGAACCCGGTTGTTTGGGATCGCTGGTTTGGTCATCTGCACTTGATCTGGATTTTCCCAGCGCTAGCGCTCTTCTTCGCCTTTCTTGTATACCGCTCGGTAAAGCAGCGCCGTGAGAGCTATCCCTTCCTTGCGACTATCGGTATTTATGTATTTACCTATCTGGGCTTGATCGTGAGCCAATGGCCGATGATAGTGCCGCCTAACTACACCTTGTGGGATGCGGCGTCAGCACCTGAGTCACAGCTTTTCTTGTTGATTGGTGTGCTCTTTGTTATCCCCTTTATCCTGATGTATACCGCATGGACGTATTGGGTATTTCGCGGCAAGGTGCGTGTAGGTGAAGGTTATCATTAAGCCAGAGGCTATCAGATGACGGAGCAGTCGCTAACCGCGCGCTCCTGGTTAAAAATGCTGGCAACCTTAGAGCGGCGAAGATTAAATCTCGCCGCTTTTCTTGGCATTTTAGCTGGGGTTCAAACGGTTATTATTGTAGTGGGATTGGCCTGGTTAGTAGAGCAGTTGGTTATTGATCAACAAGCGCCTTATCCGTTTTTAAACGTATTAATAGGGCTGGCGCTGTGCGTGCTTGGGCGCGGAGTATGCCTGTGGGGGCAAGAGGTAATAAGCCTGGAGGCTAGCCTACGTATCCGCCAATACGCCCGACGTCAACTGCTGGATAAATGCTGGACATTGGGTCCTGTGTGGTTGGCTTATCATCAAAGCGGCGCCTTGGCGACGCAGGCGGTAGAAAATATAGAGGCACTGGATGGCTATTTTTCGCGCTTCTATACGCAGCTAAGAATTACTTCTCTCTTACCGCTACTGATTCTATTGGTGGTGCTACGACTGGATTATGTCGTTGCTCTCTTCTTGTTGCTTTCTGCGCCCATTATCCCGCTATTCATGGCACTAGTAGGTATGGGAGCTGAGCGTATAAATCGGGACCAGTTTGCAGCGGTTGCACGGCTCTCTGCCCACTTTCTTGACCGTGTTCGTGGAATGTCGACGCTTCAGCTATTTGGTCGCACGGCGAGTGCTCATCAGGACGTTTGGTGGGCAACAGATGATTACCGTCGTTTAAGCATGCGAACGTTGCGCTTGGCTTTTTTATCGTCTGCAGTGCTCGAGTTTTTCGCGTCGGTCGCCATTGCCGTAGTAGCGATATACGTAGGGTTTGGCTTACTGGGATATATTGAGTACGGGCCTGCACCTTCTTTAACGCTCTTTACGGGCTTAGCCGTATTGCTGCTCGCTCCTGAGTTTTTCCAGCCGTTACGCACCTTGTCACAGCACTACCATGATCGTGCTACTGCTTTAGGTGCCGCAGAAAGCCTGGTAACGGTGCTGAATGAGTCGAGCATACAACGAAGTACGTTTGATGAGCCTGCAACTGATGACGATATTGCAGTGCTTCAAAATGTCAGCGTTGACTATCCGATCCGCGGCCGGGTGTTAGGGCCAATGGATCTGACGATCAAAAAAGGCAGTGTCATTGCGATTAGTGGTCCATCCGGGAGCGGGAAGTCGACACTGTTGGCGTTATTGGCCGGTTTTTTGACGCCATCAAGCGGCACGCTTCAGTTGGCTCAGCCGCGTTACGCGTGGCTGGACCAGCAGCCGGGCCTGTTGCATGGCACCTTGGCGGATAACTTGCGGCTGGCAAACCCTGATGCCGATACTCCCGCAATGCTTTCAGCACTTCACCAGGCTGGTTTGGAGGAGCTTCTAAACCAATTGCCTGATGGTTTGGATACCATGATAGGAGAGCGCGGAATGGGGTTATCGGGTGGTCAGGCCCAGCGGCTGGCGTTGGCGCGCATTTATTTAAGTGATGCTGATTTAATCCTGCTCGATGAGCCTACAGCAAGCCAGGATGCTGAAACCGAAGCCTCTGTGATTAGTGCATTGTTAGCATGGGCTGCACAGGGGCGTACGGTGATTATGGCAACGCATCACCCGGCTGCAATTAAGGCGGCTCAGCTCCACTTTTATATGCAGGACGGCCGTTTAAAGGAGGTGCGTGATGCAACCTAATGCGTCCTCACAAAAAAGTGAGCTGTCCCAAGCGCGCCAGGCATTGTCGCCCTGGGTGGCGTTAATGATGAAGCGTCGAAGGCGGTTCGCGATCGGCGCGCTCCTTATTTGCTTAACGCTTGCTGCGGGGCTTTCACTGCTGGGCCTTTCTGGGTGGTTTATTACCGCATGTGCATTAGCGGGCATCGCTTTTTTGCTTGGCTTACCTGTTCAGTTGGATGTGTACGTACCTGGCGGAGGAATACGCTTCTTTGCGCTATTACGTACTGTCGCCCGCTATATAGAACGTCTCTATAATCACGATACGGTGCTTCGCCTCTTGGCTGATTTACGCTACCGCGTGTTTGGCCAGCTTATGCGATTGGATGAGGCGGCGTTGCAGCGCGAGCGTGTCAGTGACTGGCTGGGACGTTTAACCGCTGATATAGATGCTCTCGACAATCTTTATCTTCGTTTGCTGATGCCACCCCTGGTTAGCTTGGTAGTTATTGTGGGGTTAACCCTCTTTATTGCTATTTGGTTGCCTGCGTTAGCGCTGTGGGTCGGCGTGGTTCTGCTGGTTCTGTGGGCGAGTGTTACCTATGGCATGGCGCGCTTGGGGTATGCGCACAGTCATCGCCAAGTGGCTGACCAGGAAGGGTTACGGCGGTTGGTCGTTGATCAGTTGCAGGCCTCAGCTGAGTTAATTGCCTATCGCAGCGCTGCGTGGCACCGTCAGCAGGTGGAGGCGCACGAAGATGCAGCGCTTGATAATCAACGGCGCCTTGGCCGAAGCGTTGCTATGGGTGATAGCCTCATTAGCGTTATTACCGGGTTGCTGCTGTTAAGCGTTGTATGGCTGGGTGGCGTGCTGGTGGCGAGTGGGGTAATAACCGGGCCTATTCTGGTGATGTTGCTGCTGGTGGTTCTAGGTGTGAATGAGGTTTTTGTACCGCTTCCGGGTGCTTTCGCTCGCTTGGGGGGCAGTGCCGCTGCAGCAGAGCGTTTAAATGCACTTGGGCCCGAGTGCCAGCAGAGTCAACACCAGTCATTTTCCGGGCAACAGCTTGACCTTGGGTTGCAGAAAGTCACGCATTGTTATCCTTCTAGCCTGATGCCAGCGCTTGATAGTGTATCGTTTCATCTGGCAACGGGGGAGTGGGCTATCATTACCGGGCGCTCAGGTGCGGGTAAAAGTACCCTGGCGGCGCTTTTGACGGGGCGGCTTGCTCCTTCTAAAGGTGTGGTTAATGTAGGAGGCTGCGTGCCTACTGCTGTGCCAGAGCAGGAGCGTTCGCAACACATTGCTTTGTTAACCCAGCAGGTAGACCTTTTCGATGCGTCATTGGAAGAAAATCTGCGCTTGGGGAATCCTGATGCTGATGATGAAGCGCTTTGGGATGTGCTGAAAGCAGTAGCGCTCGATGGGTGGGCTCAATCTCTTCCGGGCCAGTTGCAAACACCCGTAGGTGAGCGAGGGCAGCAACTGTCTGGTGGGCAGGCGCGGCGGGTGGCGCTGGCTCGGCTGTTGCTCATGGACCCTTCGGTGGTTATTTTAGACGAGCCTTTTGCGGCGATTGATCATGATACGGCCGTAATAGTAGCTACCACGCTTTCTCGCTGGTTAGTCGGGCGCACCACCATCTTCTTTGTTCACCATGAAGTGGGTAGCTTGCTAACGCGACAGATAACCCATCACTGGCACTTAAGTGCCGGGAAGCTCAACCCAGGTAAGTAATTGCTTGAGTTGGGCGTTAAGGAAAAATGATGCAGGATTTTTTACGTCACCTCCCTAAAGTCGAGCTTCACTTGCATATTGAAGGCTCGCTGGAACCGGAGCTTATGTTTGCTCTGGCAGAGCGAAACAGTATCGAATTACCTTATTCCTCCGTCGAGGAGGCCAAGGCAGCCTATCGGTTTAAAGATCTACAAGGTTTCTTGAATCTCTATTTCCAGGGCATGAGCGTTCTTCGTCATGAACAGGATTTTTATGACTTGGCGATGGATTATTTCAAGCGCGCTAGTAGTGAGGGTGTCGTCCATATCGATATACATTTTGATCCTCAGGCACATCTACAGCGCGGCGTTTCTCTGGACGTGGTCATGTCCGGATTATTGCGTGCCAAGCAAGAGGCAGAGCAGGCTCTGGATTTAAGTGTCGGAATGATTATGGCCTTTTTGCGTGACCGGCCTGCCGAAGAGGCACTTCAGGTGCTGGAGCAGGCAGCACCTTACTGGAGTGAGCTTGACGCCATTGGTCTGGATAGTGCTGAGCGCGACCATCCACCCTCAAAATTCGTTGCCGTATTTACGCGCGCCCAGGAGTTGGGCTTGGCTCGGGTGGCTCATGCAGGAGAGGAAGGGCCGGCCTCTTATATCATTGAGGCATTGGATTTGCTTGATGTGTGCCGCATTGATCACGGTATTCGCTGTCTGGAGAGTGACGAGGCGGTGGAGCGTCTATATCAAAAGCAAACCGTGCTGACCGTATGCCCCTTATCCAACGTAAGCTTAAATGTGGTTGATAGCTTAACCGATCATCCTCTGCCGGCCCTTCTTGATAAAGGGCTTAATGTGACGATTAGCTCGGATGATCCGGCTTACTTTGGTGGTGGTCTATTGGCTAATCACATCGCTTGTGCTCAATCATTCGGCTGGGGTGAAGAGGCTTTCCTGACTCTTAACCGTAATGCCATAAAAGAAGCCTTTACAACGGAATCCAGGCGCCAAGAGCTGCTGGCCCGCCTTGATGTGGTCGAGTATTAGGCTGGCTAGCGTATAAGGGCTATTGACTTAGCTTCTTGTATCAATGCGTTAGTGCTTTAAAGTAATTGCAAAAAGTTGTTGACCCATCAGGAAAAGTGGGTAGAATACGCCCCACATCGAACGGGCAGCGCCCTTCGGTAGCTCTTTAATAATTTGATCAGGTAATTCATGTGGGCGTTTGCCGATGAGGGTGACAAGTCACCTTATATCAAGGTAAGCGCACAAGAAGAATTTTCGAATTCTTT
>NZ_JBQSYD010000031.1:0-53874 GCF_052378905.1 Halomonas sp. AOP22-C1-8
GAGCAGTGGAAGCTAGTGAATGATTGAGGGTTGCGCCGGCTAAACCTGTAGCCGGCTGGCCTTTACCTCTGCCCCACCTGCCTGCACCATTTCCTTAACTTCCCTTCATCCGCATCGCCCTACGGAGCCAACCATGGACCAAAGCCTTATCCCCGTTTTCCAAGCCAATGATCAGCAGCTGCTTTGCAACGCCCGCGACCTGCACGCCTTCTTGGAAGTGGGGCGACGCTTCACGACTTGGATTAAAGAACGTATCGAACAGTACGAATTTGAAGAAGGTTTAGACTTCATCTCGCATAACATGCAGCCTGGAATAGGTCATAAAACCTCCTCCCAAAACGGGGAAGCCCTAGAATCAATCACTTACGCTGAAAACTTCGGCCAACAGGGTCGCATTGAGTACCACTTAACTCTCGATATGGCCAAAGAACTCGCCATGATCGAAAACAACGCCATGGGCCGTCGCGTTCGGCGCTACTTTATCCAGCGCGAACGCCAGGCTATCGAGCTGCTGCAACAGCAGGCTACCGAAGTGCAACCTATTGAGCAGGTGCGTAAACTCATCAAGGACACGCCTAAATTTCGCTACTTTCTGATCCTGCAGGAGCAGAGCCTGACTCTTGCCCGACAACTGGCAAGCTGTGAGCACCCACGTGAGCGCTTCAATATCCATTGCGCGCTACGTCAGGTGAACAATGCTCTGGGCATGCCGACGGAGCCATTAGAGAAGTGGAACGGAACTGATCATATCTACACGCCCGCTGTGGATAGCCTCCCGTATTCCCATCAAGAGGAAACCTGACATGAACAGAAATATTGAGCGTCTCCTCGAAGTGGCTAGTCAGCGTGCACTCCACCCCGAGGAGATCAAACGCCTAAGTGCCTCAATACGCGCCTTGGAAAGCAACCAATTACCCCCAGAAGATGTATTGGTAAGGCGTATCAAGGAGCTGGAGAAACAGCTGGGCGATTGCCGCGCCCGGGTAAAAAAGTGCGAGAGGAACGGGTACCCTGACTAAGTAAGCCGCCTTTTTAGGCGGTTTTTACCCATCTTAAAATAACGGTATAAGACTAACGTAGCTGCAGCGTTTCTGGCCTTAAGTGCGTGTACCGCTTCAACACATCCCAACTCTCATGGAGCGTGAACTGCTGCACCTCTACAATTTCATACCCTGCCTCGAATAGTCTGGATGTCGCCTCATGGCGTAGGTCATGAAAAGTTAAATCTTCAATGCCTTTGGATGCTGTCGCGGCTTGCCAACGAGTACCTATAGATTTACTACTGTATGGAAAAATACGCGGCTCACCCAGCAAGCGCGGTTGTCGTTGGATAATGGCCATCGCTTCTTTTGTCAGTTTGAAGCGCTTGTGGTTACCCCACTTTTTGCGTGGGTGCTTAGCATCACGAACCCAGCACGTCATGGCGCTTACATCCAGATCGTCCCATGAGAGCCGGGTAATCTCCCCCTGGCGACGCGCTGAGGCGATAGCAAAGTCCATAATGTCTTCCATAGGAATAATCGCGCTCGGCCGGATCTTCTGCGAACGCTGGAAATAAGCGCGAACCTGCTCGATCTCCTCAAGCGTTGGCCGACGATCCCGCGAGTCCGGGCGGCTGATCAAGCCTTTACTACGCAAAAGCAGCTTCGCCGATTCAAACTCATTAAGATCTACCGGCATACGCCAGGCAGCGACCGCCGTTTTCAAAATGATGCCCAGCCAAGTGATATCTTGCGACGTAGTTGAAGGCTTAACGCCGCTACGCCGCCGCATTTGCGCATGGTCAATAATCTGCTCGCTACTAAGCTCGGTAATTTTGACGCGAGCAATGGGGAAACGCTGCAGCTGCTCAATGGTGGCCCGCTTGCTACGGCCAGCACCGTCAGCAAATTCATGTAGGTACCGCTCAATGGCATCGTGTAAAGTAACGCCCTTCCATTTAGCAGCCAGCACACCACCTGGCGCGGCCAACTCCAGTTCCCGACGCTTCGCCCACTCAACGGCCATTGCCTTTTTAGGGAATGTTTTGGACTCTGAGTAGTCAGGTTGACCCGTACGCGCAATGCGAATACGCGCCAGGTATGAGAAACTGCCGTCCCTTTTTGGACGCTTCACGATCGTCGCCATTACAGCCTCGAAAATGTGACAAATAAAAGTGCCATGTGGTGCCAAATTTGTGACACTAATTTGCTTAAAACGTGGTCAAACCACTGTAAATATGAACAGTTATGAATGATAGCACAACACAGCAAACCCGCATGAAGTCTGGCACCGCCCGCCCTGCGCTGGATAGAACTTTCTCCGTCGCGCCCATGATGGACTGGACAACCCGCGATTACCGGGCATTTGCACGCACGTTAACCAAGCGGGCACTGCTGTATACCGAGATGGTGACAACGGGCGCTATTTTGCATGGCTCGCCGCGTGAGCGGTTTTTGGGTTATAGCGATGTGGAGCATCCCATTGCCTTACAGCTTGGCGGTAGCGATGCCGGGGAGCTTGCCGAGTGCGCGGCGATTGCTGAGGCGTGGGGGTATGACGAGGTTAACCTGAATGTAGGTTGCCCAAGCGACCGGGTGCAGAACAACATGATTGGCGCTTGCCTGATGGGCTACCCGGAAAAAGTCGCCGATGCCGTGCGCGCCATGCAGGCGGCGGTCTCGATTCCGGTTACGGTGAAGTGCCGTATCGGGATTGATGACCAGGATGAAGACGCCGACTTGGCGCGCTTTATCGACATAGTCGCGGGCGCCGGTTGTGAGATTTTTACTGTGCATGCGCGCAAAGCGTGGCTGAAAGGTCTATCGCCCAAAGAGAACCGCGACGTGCCGCCGCTCAATTACCCGCGTGTGCATCGTTTAAAGCAGGACCGCCCTGAGCTGCATATCGGCATCAACGGTGGGATTAAAACGCTTGAAGAGTGTCAGGCACAGCTTGAGCGTGTGGATAGCGTGATGATTGGCCGTGAAGCGTACCAAAACCCCTGGCTACTGGCCGAGGTAGATACGTTGCTTTATGGCGTGCCCGGCCCAGCCGTTAGCCGGGTTGAGGCGGCCCAGGCATTTCGCCCGTATATACAGCAGCGGTTGGATGAAGGCGCGAAGCTTAACCATATTACCCGCCATCTGCTGGGGCTTTTTCAGGGTTGCCCGGGCGGGCGGCGTTTTCGGCGTCTCCTATCGGAACACGCGCATAAAGAAGGCGCGGGGTTACGCTTGTTTGATGATGCTATCGGGTTGGTTAACGAGCCATCACAAGAGCCGATGCAAGAACGAGAACAGCCCGCCACGTCTTAACGTAGCGGGCTTTAGTGTGCGGCGATTAATCCACGCTCGTGGGCTTAGTTGCCGCGCACGCCTTTTTCGATGCGCTCACCGACTTCCTGGTCAATATTGCGCCAGTACTCGAAGGCGCGCTCCAGCACTGGCTCGGTTACACCACCCGACAAGTGCCCCACCACGTTGGATACCAGCCGGTCACGCGCGGCGTCATCCATTACCTCACGTACCAATGTATGCGGCTGGCTCCAGTCGTCATCGTCTTTGCGTAACGTATAGGCGGTACGCACAAACTCGCCGCTAGTCGCCCATACGGCATCTTCCGGGAAACGCTCGCCATCGGCTTTGGGGCCGCCTTTACTGTTCGGCGCATACACGGGGTCCGTTGCATGGTGCATCCGCATCGCCCCGCCTTGGGTATAGCTATTGACCGGGCACTTGGGCGTATTCACCGGGATATGCTTGTAGTTCACCCCCAAGCGAGCCCGGTGCGCATCGGCATAGGAGATAGAGCGCGCCAACAGCATCTTGTCGGGTGAAAGGCCGGTACCGGGCACCATGTTGTTAGGCTCGAAGGCGGCCTGATTGATTTGGCTATGAAAGTCGGTGGGGTTTTCATTAAGGGTTAGCTTGCCCACTTCCATCAGCGGATAGTCGCCGTGGGGCCACACCTTGGTGAGATCAAAAGGGTTGTAGCGATACGTTTTGGCATCCTCGAAGGGCATAATCTGCATCTGCAGTGTCCAGGTGGGATACTCGCCGCGTTTGATAGCTTCAAACAGGTCACGGCGGTGGTAATCCGCATCGCTACCGGCCATCTGGTCGGCCTGTTCCTGGGTCATGCACTTGATGCCTTGGTCGGTTTTGAAGTGGTACTTCACCCAGAACCGTTCACCCTCGTCATTCACCCACATATAGGTGTGGCTGGAGTAACCGTTCATGTGCCGCCACGTAGCGGGCACGCCACGGTCACCCATTAACCAAGCCACTTGGTGGGCAGATTCCGGCACCAGCGTCCAGAAATCCCACTGCATATCGTGATCACGCAGGCCGTTATCGGCGCGGCGCTTTTGCGAATGGATAAAGTGCTGGAATTTCATCGGATCACGGACAAAGAACACGGGGGTATTGTTACCCACCATGTCGAAGTTGCCCTCTTCCGTATAGAACTTCACCGCAAACCCACGTGGATCACGCCAAGTATCCGGGCTGCCGCCTTCCCCCGCGACCGTTGAGAAGCGAATGAGCACGTCGGTTTTTGTGCCTTTTTTCAGAAACTTCGCTTTAGTGTACTTACTGACATCATGGGTGACTTCAAAGTGGCCAAAAGCGCCACTGCCCTTGGCATGCGGTTGACGGTCGGGGATCATCTCTCGGTTGAAAGCCGCCATTTGCTCCATCAGAAAATGATCGTGCAGTACAATCGGGCCATCCGGACCTACCGAAAGAGAGTGTTCGTCGCTGGATACCGGAATGCCAGCCCCTGTCGTCGTATGTCTGGGTTTATCGCTCGTCATCGCTTTTCCTCCATGTCACGGCTGGCGCGGTGCTCAAGGCACCGCTTTATAAAAACAAATAATACGTTTTTGCTTATTATTTTTAATTTAGGATAACTGCCCCCCCTCACAGGTATAGTCAAAGGAGCTGCTTCCCGCCAGCGATCTCATGTACTCCTTGGCTATTGCGCTAGTAACCTTTTTTTATCGCGCTTATCAGATATTTAATAGAGTGCGTCAGGGGGCGGTGTCAGGCTTGATTGAAAACTCTCAATCGCCGTTTCGGCCTCTTCTATCTCATCAAAACGAGCAATGTGATAAAGCGCTTCGCCTTCATTGGCTAACGGCAGGCGGCTCATGCCAATCACAATGCCATCGGCCATCGACTTGACCTCGCCCTCTTGATTGCCAAATGGATCGGCCACTATACCGAGCACCTCCCCCTTGGCGACTCGCGCGCCCAAGCGCACCTTGGGTCTTAATATCCCGTCTATAGGTGCACGCGCCCAACTGGACCCATTAGCAAGCTCGGCAGGCGCGAGCGAACGGCGGCGCTGTTCGCCGGTGAGCATATCCAATCGACGCATTACGCGCAGTATGCCGCGTACACCGGGGGCAATGGCCCACTCATCAAAGCGCAGCGCTTCCCCCGCCTCATAAGTCAGTACCGGAATGCCACGCGTTTGTGCATAGTGACGCAGGCTACCTTCGCGCAGCTCTGCATTCAGAATCACCGGCGCGCCGAAGGCATCGGCCATGCGCTCGGTTTCACTGCCAGGACTTAACTGCGCGCGTATTTGGGGAAGGTTCGTGCGATGAATTGCGCCGGTATGAAGATCAATAATATGCGTCGCCTGATCGACAATCTGCTCGCGAAATAACGCCGCGATTCGCCCCCCGAGGGAGCCGTTTTCACTGCCCGGGAAACAGCGGTTGAGATCGCGTCGGTCAGGCAGGTAGCGCGTTTGCTGCAGGAAGCCAAAAACGTTAACCACCGGCACGGCAATCAAGGTACCTCTTAGGCTTTTGATGGCCTTTGAGCGTAATAAGCGACGTACAATTTCAACGCCATTGATCTCATCCCCGTGAATGCCACCACACACCAATATAACGGGCCCCTCTTTACGTCCGTGTACCACTTCGACCGTAATATGCAGGGGTGTATGGGTATAAAGACGCGCCACCGGCACATCAATTTGGGAACGTTGGCCAGGCAGTATGGTGTGCCCGGCAAGTTGAAAAGGTGCTCGCGCCATCCTGAGTCTCCTTTTTCAGCGTGATTAACCACTAAGAAAATGGCATTAATGAGGGCATGGCGATGCGCCTACCGCACGCAGTGAGCCCCAGCGGTTTCGAGACATGAGGTTTTGATAACACAAGCCATGCGTTTAATCATCTATCCATACAGTTTTGAATGTAAAAATTACACCATATCGGATAAAATATGTTCATCTTGTGTCATTAATGAGGTTGCGTTTCCATGGCGAGAAAGACCAAAGCGGAAGCCGCTGCTACCCGAGAAGCGTTGCTGGATGCGGCCGAAGAGGTATTTTTTGCAAAGGGTGTTGCACGCACGTCTCTTGAGCAGGTTGCACGCCATGCGGGATTAACCCGTGGCGCGGTCTACTGGCATTTTAAAAACAAGGGCGACCTGTTTATGGCACTGGTGGAGCGCGTACACATGCCGTTCCAGTCGCTAATGGAAGCTGTCAGCAAGGCCGATGAAACTATCTCTCCAATGGAAGCCATCCGGCTTGCCTGCCATGCAGGTCTGGCGCGTCTTGAGCAACCTTCTCACCAGCGGATTCTTTCCATTTTGCTCCACCGCTGCGAGTTTTTTAGCGATATCAACCCACTTGCCATGCAGGATGATATTGGTGAAGAGTGTTATTCAGAAATGCTGATCGTGTTCAAAGAAGCGGAGCATCAGCAGTTGCTGCGTGAAGATGTAACGCCAGAGGTCGCGACGCGCATGTTGCAGTCGGCACTGGGAGGCCTTTTCCACGACTGGCTACGCACACCGGATGCGTTCTCCATACACCAACGCGGCGGCGAACTGATTGATACATTGATACGCATTATGCAACGCTAATCCACGCCATTCGCTGCAATGCAGCAACCTGCCTATGCTGGGATGACCCACCATTGTGATGATTAGTGGCAAGCATTCAACACCGTTGGATAAAGCCACGCCGCCACTGACACATCATCCATAAGGCAATGGCTAACAAGACAGTGGCGGCGCTGGTGCGAGTAGTGAACGTTAATCGCTAATAACGTTAGGTTGAGTAGCCTTCATCCTGGTGGTGATAGCGAAGACGCAGCTTATTTAAACGTACCCGAGTATCCAGATAGGTCTGCTCCATTACGCTGCGATAAGCGCTCTCACCAGCGAGGTATTTCACCAAAACGCGACGCTCACCTTCTTGTGGGCAATCCCCTTCTTTACAGTGCAGCCTGACATGGCTATTAGGCTCGTTTTCAATCACTGCCATGGCAAATCCATCGCCCTGACGCCCGGACACGATGACCGCCGAACCCAACAGGCAGCGCCGCGTAAAGGGCTGATAGCGATGCAAGCCCCGGTGCAAGCTATGGCATAAGGCGGCGGCAATGGGTGAAGCAACAGCAAAGGATACCCACAGGATCAGTACGCCTACCGGCACACGCAACATCCCCAACGATAGCCAACGCAGCACTAAAAGCTCTACCGCTAATGCAAAACTCCCCGCAATCACGACAAGAAACGTCAGCGCAAGCGTTGCCGGCACACCTGCAAACCCTAACGACACCAGCGTACTGGCCATGTGATCATCGCGCAGGCTGTCGCGCTCAAATAACTCAAGAGGGGCTATTCGAAGCAGCACCAACATCCAATAAAGCACTAACAGTCCCAGTAGAAACGTAAACACAATGGTTGGAAACTGTAGCGCAGCAGAAATAACAGGTTGCATGGCGTGTCCTCCTCCAGACATTTCGTCCGGTGCTGTTTCCGCCTGGGATTATATTATTGGTCCAGGCTAAAAACGTGTGGTCTCTTTTAGCATAGCCCAAATTATTCTTTTTTGCTCTTAACTACCTTGATGCGGCTCATCACGCCATAAAAAAACGGGCACTCCCTTTCGGTAGTGCCCGCTCATTAGTGGTGAAACGCGGTTACAGTTGGTCGTGCTCCAGTGCCGGTTTCTGGTTATCGTGATCCGGATGACGTTTACGATAGAGCCAGTCGGACACAGTGGCGATCATGGCGTAGAAGCTGGGAATAAACACGCTTCCCAAAACGGCCACAGAGGCCATGCCCACCGCAACGGTTGTCCCGATATGGTGGCTACTTACATCACTGGCGCCGGTTGCCAAGGCCAGTGGCAAGGTACCAAAAATAAACGCAAGCGATGTCATGACGATAGGACGGAAACGAAGCTCAGCGGCCGTAATCGCAGCTTCGCGAATCGTTTTGCCCTGCTCTTTACGCTGCAGTTCGGCAAACTCCACGATCAAGATCGCGTTCTTCGCCGCCAGTCCTACGACCACCAACATACCGATCTGCACATACACACTGGTATCCAAGCCTCGCAACGCGATGCCTCCAATCCCGCCCAGGAAGGCAAACGGCGTTGCGGTAAGTACCGCCAAGGGCAACGACCAGCTTTCATACTGGGCCGCCAGAATCAGGAAGACCATCAAGATACCAAACACAATGGCAAGCATCGCTGTATTACCCATGTTTGCTTCCTGGTAAGCCGTACCGGTCCAGCCCATGCCCCAGTTAGGCCCGAGCGTATCCATGACGACTTCATTCATGGCTTCAATGGCTTGGGTAGAGCTATAGCCAGGCGCCGCGCCGCCCTGGAACTGCGCGCCGGTGTACACGCCAAAGCGTGATACGACCGATGGACCTACCTGACGCTCCAGCGTGACAAACTCAGAGAGCGGGATACGCTCACCATTGCCCCCTCGCACGAAGACACTATTTAAGTCGTCAGGCGTTTTACGGAATTGATCCTCGTTTTGTAGATACACCTGGAAGTTACGGTTTTGGTAACTAAAGAAGTTCACAAAGCCATTACCAAAGGTGTTGGATAACGCCGAGTTGATATTCTCCAGTGCCACGCCATAGCTAAGCGCTTTCTGCTGGTCAATTTCAGCTCGATAGGAAGGCACGTTCACGTTAAAGGTGGTAAAGACCTGATTTAACGCTGGATGCTGATTCGCCGCGCCCATAATCTGTAGTGAGGCTTCGTAAAGCTCGCGAGGTGAGGCGCCGTCAAACGACTGCAGATAGCCGGTGAACCCACCGGTGGTAGAAAGCCCCATAATCGGCGGTACGTTAAAGGCCATGGCAGTACCGCCATCAATACTGGCCCCCAGCTGCATAATTTGCCCCACCAGGCTCGCTGCCGTTAGATCACGGTCCCCCCAGGGCACCATATTGACAAAGATAATCCCGCGCGCCGTATTGACCGAGCCTGCAAGAATATCGTAGCCCGCTATCGCCGAGGAGTATTGCACCCCGGGAATATCCTCAATAGCGGAGCTAAGTTTTGCCATGTAGTTCTCGGTGCGGTCAAGCGAGGCGGCATCGGGTAGCGACACGCTGACCAGCACGATGCCCTGGTCGGTTTCCGGCACCAATGTTGAGGGCGTATTGGCGTACAACCAGTAGGAGCCGGCACCGGTTGCGATCGTTAGCGCCAAGGCGAGCACCCAAAAGCGTACCAGGCGCACCACAAACCACATATAAACCGCGGTGATACCTGCAAACAAGCGATCAAATAGACGCAGAGGCGTAGTAATCGCCCGCTTGAATGCTGACTGGCGAGAATGATGCAAATTATGCTTGATGAAGATGGCAGACAGCGCCGGTGTAAACGTCAACGCCATTAGCGCTGACAGCGCTACCGAGATCGCGACAGTAATCGCGAACTGCTGATAGATCTGCCCAGTAAAGCCGCCCATAAACGCAACCGGTACGAAAACAGCGGCCATGATTAGTGAGGTGGCAATAACTGGCCCGCCAACCTCGCGCATGGCACGAATCGTTGCTTCTCTAACGGTAACCTCGTCATCTTCGCCTAATACACGCTCAACGTTCTCCACCACCAATATCGCATCATCCACCACTATCCCGATTGAAAGCACCAGGGCGAATAGCGTTAGCAGGTTGATAGAAAAATCAAACAGGTAAAAGCCTGCAAAGGTACCAATCACCGACACCGGCACCACCGACATGGCAATCACGGTAAAGCGCCAGTTCTGCAGGAAGATAAACAGGATCACGATAACGATCAGGAAGGCTTCAATAAAGGTATGCAATACCGTTTCTACCGACGCATCGATAAACTGCGTGGTGTCGTACGGCGTAACATACTCAAGCCCTGGCGGGAAACGGTTGGAAAGATCTGCCATGGTTTCACGCACGGCATCAGCCGTGGCCAGCGCATTGGCGCCCGGCTGCTGGTTGATGATGATCGGCGTCATCGTTGAACCATTAAGCTGTGCATCAATGCCGTAGAACGATGCCCCCAGCTCAATGCGTGCTACATCTTCCAGGCGTAGCGATGAGCCATCAGGGTTAGTGCGCAAATAGATATTACGGAAATCATCCGTATCCGATAAACGGCCACCGGCAGTGATGGTATACGTATAAGCGCGCGGGCTACCTTGCGGCGTGGCGGCTAAATTACCGGCAGGGATTTCGGTATTTTGTGAACGGATAGCATTAGCTACCTCACTCGGCGTGAGGTCGTATTGCGCCAGCTTGTCAGGGTCCATCCAGATACGCATGGCAAACTCACCACCCCCCAGCACCTCGGCATTACCTACGCCAGGCACCTGGCGTAGGTCATCGAGGATATTAAGCGTGGCGTAGTTCTGCATATACACGTTGTTGTAATCGCCGTTCGGGGACGTTAGGGCGATCAACATAAGGATCGAGTCAGAGCGCAGTGAAACGTTAACGCCCTGAGCCTGAACCTGCTCGGGCAGCTGAGAAAGCGCCCCCTGAACACGGTTATTCACGTTAATAGTGTTGATATCACCATCAGTGCCGATATCAAACGCCACACTCAAACTCATAATGCCGTTATCAGCGCTGTTAGAGGTCATGTAAAGCATGTTCTCTACGCCGTTAATCGCCTCAGCCAGCGGTGCAGCGACCGTCTGGGCGACCGTCTCAGCGTCAGCGCCTGGGAATTGAGCCTGTACGGATACGGTGGGCGGCACCACACTTGGATACTGCTCAATGGGCAGTATCCGCATGGCCATGGCACCTATCAGCGTGAGGATAATCGCAAGTACCGTGGCGAAAATCGGCCGGCTGATAAAGAAGTTGGAGAAATTCATTATTGAGTACCCTCTTCCTCTTCCCCTGCAGGCACATCACCAGCACCCTCTGTCATTTGGGAAGCGGCAGCGGCTTGCTCTTGTTGCTCCTGAGCGTCAGCCTCTTCAACACGCTCAACTACTTCATTGGCGTCGCCATCAAACGGCTGCGGGTCAATGGCCATACCAGGCTCAATGCCAGCAGGGTCGCCCACAATCACACGGTCGCCCTCTTCAAGGCCGTCAACAATGATCTGCCAAGGGCCAGCGACTTCGCCTAATTGCACCGTACGCTCGCGCGCCTGGTCATTTTCATCCAGGACAAATACGCGAGGGCCCATTAAGCCTTGGGTGACCGCAATTTCAGGTACAGCCATTACGTTAAAACGGCGCAGACCATCAAGACGTACACGCACAAATTGGCCGGGCAGGATAGCGCCATCCGGATTAGCAAAGCTGGCAGACGCCTGAACGGTACTGGTACCGGCATCCACGCGGGAGCCCAGGAAGTCGAGCTGACCTTCAAGTTCAGACCCGCTGGCACCGCTTACGCCGGGCACGCTTAACAGCGCGGTAATGGACGAATCGCCCTCTTCACGCAACTGGCGGCGTAGCTCAAAGGCATCACGCTGGGGCAGTTGAAAACGCACTTCAAGCGGGTCCAGCGGGGTGATAGTGGCAAGCTCAGTTCCTGAGGTAACCAGGTTGCCAACGTTAACCTGGCTCAAACTGATCATGCCCGACACAGGAGCCGTTACATTTGAATAGCCAAGGTCCAGGTTAGCACTGCGTAGTGCAGCCTCAGCTTGGGCAACATTGGCTTGTGCCACGCGCTGCTCTGCCTGCGCCTGGTCATACTGCTGGCGACTTACAGAATTTTGGCTGAGCAACTGCTCAAAGCGCTGGGCATCACGCTGAGCGCGGGATAACTCGGCACGGGCACTTTGCAGGTCAGCTTCACGCTGGTTAACCGTTGACTGGTAAAGATCAGGCTCAATGGTATACAGCGAATCACCCTCTTCCACCAATTGGCCAGGCTGGAAGTGGCGCTCTTCAAGATAACCGTTAACACGTGCCACCAGCGTCACTTCGCTATCGCTACGCAGTAACGAAGGGTACGATTTATTTAACGGAATATCCTGACGTACGGCTTCCGTCACTTCCACCTTATGAGGCGGAGCCTCTGGCTGCTCGGCCTGCTGCTCTTGCGATTGGTCCTGGCCACAGGCCGTCAACACTAGCGCGGCAATCAGCGTTACTAGACTCGCTCGGCGTGAGTGAATCATTTTTCTCATGCGTGGGTTCCCTTGATCTTTTCAAAACGTTGATTGACGGCGCTGGCGGCTGCCCTGGTGTCCAATGACGCTTTATTCAAATGCAGACGACTCATAAAGCCGTGTTTTAAAAACGCCGACGGTTCGTTGTGATCAACGATCCAGCGTCGGTGGCGCACCAATATTCATGGCACGCTCATAGCTGCCACCATCGGTATCAGGTATTGCAAAGGTCACCTGATCATCCGTTAGCCAGGCATTCACTTCTTCGATCGCCGGTACATCCAACAACCCTGCCTGCTGGCGCAACCCAAGGAAGTTAACGACATAGTCGTAACGTGACTCAGCATAATCAGCAATGGCGTCGTAATAATTCTGCTCGGCATTCAGCACATCGACGATATTACGTGTGCCGACTTCATACCCTACCTGCGTGGCTTCCAACGCACTGCGCGCTGATACGATAGTTTGCTGACGCGCTTCTACCGTTTCAACGTTATTGCTGACCTGGGTGTAGAGCGAGCGCACTTGCTGGATCGTGGTACGGCGCTGAGACTCAAACTCGTACTGCGTACTTTCCAACTGGTAAGTGCCTTGGCGGATACTCGCACTGGTACTGCCACCGGTATAAATAGGCAGATTGGCCGATATCCCGACCTGACCGGAGGCGTCATAACCGCTAACCGCATCGCGATCATTATCGGCATGCTGATAGTTGGCGAATGCCTGGAACGTGGGCAGGCGACCGGCACGGGCAATATCAACACCCACGCGTGAAATTTCGATGCCCGCCTGCTGAGCAAGGACTTGAGGGTTAAGCTCAATCGCTTGTTCAACCCAGTAGTCACGATTGCTTGAAGGCTTCACCACCGGCATCGCATCGCCTAGCGCGTTGATGTTCGGGTAACGCTGACCGGTTAACTGCTCAAGCACCTCAAAAGCCACCTGCAGGTTACTCTCAGCGGCGAGCCGATTAGCACGCGACTGATCATAGCTTGAGCGTGCTTCTTCGACGTCGGTAATGGCAATCAAACCAACTTCAAACTGCTCACTGGCCTGCTCCAACTGGCGTTCAATAGCACGCTCCTGGGCCTGTCGGGTGGTCAGTACATCATGCGCACGAAGGATGTCGAAATAGGCGTTAACAACATCAAAAAGCAGCTGTTGTTCGGTCGCAGCCAGCAGGTAGAACTGCTGGTCGATTTCGCGATCAGCCTGATTGAATTGCTGGCGCGCCACTTCATCAAACAGCATTTGAGTGGCTTCCAGGGTCAGCGATACGCTGTTATAGCGATCATCTCCCCCTCCGACGCCCGGTGTGGTGCGCGTTGACTGACTTTCAAATTGTTCATGGTGCGCCACGTTGCCTGATGCATTCACCTGCGGCAACAGCGCGCCTCTCGCAACATCCCGACCGGCTTCGACCCCAGAGTACTGAGCACGAGCTGAATTTAGCGTGGCGTTATTGCTCAGCGCTTCACGCGTGACCGTTATCAGGTCTGCCGCCTGAGCAGGCAGCGCAATAGACGCAGTGAAAACGGCTAGTAATAAGGGTCGTAAAGGGGCATTGACTGCCCAGTGTGCCAGTCGCATGGAGGTGCCTCTAGGTGTCAACGATGGGAGTGCTATTAGTAAACTATTTATGGAAGATGGCATTATAGTTACATTCATGTATGTATGCTAGACTTGAAGTCTACCAAATTGTATGAACAAAGAGCTTGTCAAGCCTCATCCGGTTAACCTGGACCAAAGCATGACACCGGGGTTTTCAGCACTGCTTCTCTGCTATTCTTCATGCTATCGTCCTGCCCCTTTGTTTATATTTTACTGTTTGTACTTTAGTGGGTAATCCTTCTATTACTACTTCTTTTGCTACATCTATTACTGCTATTACTGCCACTTCGCTTTCAGCTTAGTGAGCGCAGGTTTCAAGTAGAGTTACGCGCTGCTTAATACCGGTGCGATAGGTCGCTCCAAAAAGCAGTAAATGATTAAGCAGCGGGTACAGCTGAAACAATGCCTCACGCCTCGACCAATCAGCCGGGGCACTGCCCTCCCAGTAGGCATCAAAAAAGCCGCTGCCCGGCAAACCAAACAGCGTCAGCATGGCAATATCCACATCGGGATAATGACGATACACGGCAGGGTCGATCAAGGCAGGGCCACGGGTAGTTATCAATACGTTGCCCGACCATAAGTCGCCATGCAAAAGGCTTGCAGGCGCCTCTGGCAGCCACTCTTCAAGCTGATAAGCAATGTGTTCAATGCGGGCGCGTAGTGCATGATCAATCAAGCCGTGTTGAAAGCAGGCATCACTAAGCGGGAATAGGCGCCTCTCGCGCTGAAAAACGCGCCCATCCTTATGCAGCGTATTGGATTGTGGCGTTTGCCCACAGGCATTATCCTCATGCCAGCCGTGGGCTTCGCCAATGGCGCTATGCAGCTCACGCAGCCCTTCGCCCAAGAGGGTGTCACTGGTGGGCCCGCTGGGTTGGGTATTTAACGACTCAAGCAGCAACCACTCTTCATCCAAGCCTAGCACGTCCGGCACAATAAGCGTTTTGCAGGCTCCTCTAAGGGCACGTAGCCCTTCCGCTTCTCCGCGCAAGCGCTCGGCCTTGTCATGCTTGACGACCACCTGCCCCTGGGAGGTTTCAAGTGCATATACCGCCGCACTGTCTCCACCGCCAAGCGGCATTAATTCACCGGTTGGCCGTATCGCTTGGGCATCGAGTAGCCTTCGCAGGGTAGCATCCATCGCCGTCTCCGCTGGATAGTATTCCCCAGTGTGCCTGCTAACCCCTGTGTACGTCGATTTTTTGAAAATTTTATAAGCCGCTATACGTTTTGATGGCGCTGCTTTAGCGCTTGCGTATAGCGCGCATAGACCTCTTGATACGCCTCAACGCGTGCAAGGTTCGGCTCAGCAAGCGAGTGCGCATCAAGATGAACGAGGCGGTTACATAACGCGTCAAGCGTTACGCCCTGTGCACGTTGATCACACCATGCAGCTTGAATGGCCGCACCTAGCGCAGCGGCATCGGTAATCTCAGGGCATATCACTTCCGTGCCCGTAATATCGGCCACCATCTGCCGCCATACCGGGCTATTAGCCCCGCCGCCGATCAGCCGGATTTGGCTGGCGCCTGCGGTTAAATCGCCCAGTAATTCAAGCCCATAGCGCAGCCCGAAGGTAGCCCCTTCAACCACCGCACGGCACAGGTTTGCCTGGTGGGTATTGATACTGTTCAAACCTAGAAAATCAGCCGACGCCTCCGGCAGCATGGGTACGCGCTCGCCGTTGAAAAACGGCAGCACGGTAACGCCCTCGGCACCTACCGGGGCGCTGGCCACCAGGTTGCTAAACGTTGTTAAATCCAAACCAAACAGTTCACGTATCCGCGTGGTGGCCGAAGTCACGTTCATGGTGCAGATAAGCGGCAACCACCCGCCGGTACTTGAGCAGAAATTAGCCACCATGGCGTTATCGCAGAGAATAGGCTCAGGCGAATAAGCGCAAACGGTGCCCGAGGTACCCAGGCTAAGGGTTATCAGGCCTGGGGTGATATTGCCGGTACCAATCGCCCCTAGCATGTTGTCGCCGCCGCCTGAAGAGACCACCACGTTATCGCCAAGCCCCAGCTCGCGGGCAATCAGTGGGCGCACCATCCCTGCCGGTTCATGAGCTTCCAACAAGCGTGGTAGTACGCGTTGCGGGTCAAGCTCAGGGGCTATTTCAGCAAATACCTCCAGCTGCCAGCGCCGCGTGCGGGTATCAAAATAGCCAGTGCCCGAGGCATCGCCCGCTTCGGTCACACGCTCGCCTGTCAGCCAAAAATTCAGGTAATCGTGGGGCAATAACAGACTGTCGATGCGCCGGTAGGCGTCCGGCTGATGCTCGCGCAGCCAGGCGACTTTAGAGGCGGTATAGCCGGTCTGTAGCACCAGCCCCAACTTCTCCAGGCACCCTGCTTCACCGCCCAAGCGGGCGACAAGATCACTGTTTTGGGCGCTGGTTTCGGTATCGCACCATAGTTTGGCGGGGTAAACCGGCACGCCATCGGCATCCAACGCCACCATGCCATGCTGCTGACCTGACACACCGATACCGCGAACCTGCGAGGCATTGACCCCAGCGCGCTCCAGGGCACTAAAAAAGGCACCCTTTAAAGCCGCCAACCATTCAGAGGGCGCCTGTTCACGGCGGCCATTTTCACCTTCATCCAGCCGATGCGGGCGGCTTGCCTCGCCCAGGATAACGCCGCGCTCCACATCAACCACTACGACCTTGGTACTCTGGGTACCGCAATCCACACCAATATACATCACAGCGTTCCTTTGGATGCCACAAGCGCCTCAAGCGTAGCCCGTGCGCCGTGCTTATGCAGCGAATTAAGCGTTTGGACATAAGCCTCATAAAAACGCGGATGGTCGACCAGGTCGCCGAACAGCTCACGATTGTCGATAAATGCACTGGGCCGGGTACGGTTTTCAGCGGCGATTGCGGTCAGCGTTTCCTTCAAGCGATCTACAATCTCGATGGGCTCGCCCTGCTCATCAACCCCTTCAGCGTAGCGTGCCCAGCTGGCCACTACCGCTGCGCTGCGCGTGATCTCGCCTCCGTGAGCCAACTGATGATGAATCACCGGCACCAGCCACTTGGGAATACGGTCTGAACTTTCGGCACACAGCCGCGCTAGCGTATCCTTAATTTCGGGGTTGGCAAACCGCTCAATCAGCGTTAAGCGGTACGCTTCCAGGTCGACACCGGGCACAGGCGCCAACGTGGGCGAGCCCTCTTCACGCATATAGCCGAGCAGAAAATCCACAAACAAGGGGTCCTGGCAAACTTCGTGGGCATAGCGATAGCCCGCTAAATAGCCAAAGTAGGTGAGCGCCTGATGGCTGGCATTTAAAAGCCGCAGCTTCATTAACTCGTAAGGCTCGACATCCTCAACCACCTGCACGCCGACCTGCTCAAACCGCGGACGACCCAGCGGAAAGTGATCTTCCAGCACCCACTGCGTAAACGGCTCGCATACCACCGGCCAAGCGTCTTCTACCCCAAAGCGCTGAGACAGTTCGTCAATATCCGCCGGTGCGGTAACGGGAGTGATGCGGTCGACCATGGCGTTGGGAAACGCAACCTCTGACGCAAGCCACTCGCCCAGCTGGCTATCGCGGGCACGGGCATAGGCGGTGAACATGCGCTTGGCCACGTCGCCATTGCCCTGAATGTTGTCACACGACATGACGGTAAACGGAGCAATGCCGCGCTCACGGCGGCGTACCAGCGCCTCGACAATCAGGCCAAAACTGGTGGAGGGCTTTTCAGGGTGCGCAAGATCCTCACGCACTTGGGGATTTTCCAGGTTAAATTCGCCCGTTACCGGGTGGAAGTTATAGCCTCCTTCCGTCACAGTGAGTGACACAATCCGAATGGCCGGGTCGGCCATCTGCTCAATGACCGCCTCTGCGTCTTCCGGGGCAAACAGGTAATTAACCATGCTGCCGATAACCCGGGGCGCGTACTGGCCATCTGGATGCTTAACCACCAGGGTATAAAGGTAATCCTGCGCGGCAAGCGCCTGCTGCATGCGTTTATCACCCGGCATAACGCCCACGCCAACGATCCCCCAATCAAGCGCCAGCCCTTGCTGCATCAGCTCATCAAGGTACATGGCCTGATGAGCCCGATGAAAGCCGCCTACGCCAACATGCACAATGCCGGGCGTTAGCTTCGCACGCTCATAGCATGGTATGGCAACATCGTCGTTTAAATTGCCCAGATTGTGATTATTAAGTCGGGTCATGGGTACTCTCCAGCCAAAACCTGCTTGGCGCGATGGGTAGGTTTGAAAACGGTTAAAAAGAGGATGAAGCAGCGCATTGGCATTAGTGCCAGTGTTGATCGGGAGGTAAGGAGCAGCGTTTGACGAGTTGCGCGTTGAGCATATCTTTTCGGTGGGTACGCTCCAGCGCCCCCGCATGGTCCTGGCCCATTTCAAGCCACCGCAGGATTAGCCGGTCCACCAATATCTCATCGTCGACGTCCAGAAACAGCGTCCAGTCAAACAGCGGACGTAGCTCACGCCAGGGGGAGCGGTCGAGCAGCAAGTAGTTACCCTCGACAATCACAATGCGTTGCTCAAGGGTGATGAGCCGCCCTCCTGCCCGTGCTAAATCCAACGGCCGATCAAAGACGGGCACCGCGACCGGATGCTGCGCCTGGCGAATACGCTCAAGGGCGCTGCACAACCCGTCCACATCGAAGGTATGAGGCGCGCCTTTTATCGGCAGTTGCTGCTTGCCCAGCACGGCATTGTCGAAATGGTAGCCGTCCATCGGCACGAGCCCCGCCTGGCCTGGAAGCAGCTGATTAATGGCCTCGCAAAGCAAAGCGCTACGATAGGACTTACCTGCGCCGGGCGGCCCTGCCAGCGCAACCAGATAGCGCGAAGCGCCCTCGGCTGAACCAATAATTTGGCGGGCCAGGCTATCAAGTTCGGGTGTCATAACCACCTCAGCTCATCCAGTTACCGCCATCCACATTGAGCGTCTGAGCAACAACGTAATCGCTGTCGGCACTAGCCAAAAAGACTGCGGCACCGGTGTGATCTTCCGGCAAGCCCATGCGGCCAAAGGGTACGGCTTCACTGACCAGGCGCTTTTTCTCGCCCAAGGGGCGGTTTTCATAGCGAGCAAACAGCGCATCCACCGCTTCCCACATCGGAGTATCGACGACACCTGGGGCAATGCCGTTAACGTTGATCGCATGTTTGATCAAGTCCAGGCCAGAGGATTGCGTCAGGCTAATCACGGCGGCTTTACTGGCGCAGTAAACGCTCACCAAGGCCTCGCCCCGCCTTCCTGCCTGGGAGGCCATATTGATAATTTTGCCGCCCCGCCCCTGCTCAACCATCCATTGAGCAACCGCCTGTAGCGTAAAGAAAAGCCCCTTGGTATTCACCGCAAACTGCTTATCAAAACTCTCCTCGGTCACTTCAAGCACCGGTGCCAAATCAAAAACTGCGGCGTTATTGACCAAAATATCGATACCGCCAAAATGCGCCACGACCTTTTCCACCATGGCATCAATAGAGGCGCGCTGGCAGACATTAAGCACGACCCCTAGCGTCTCCTGCCCACGGGCCTGCTGGTGCAACACGGCAAGGGCTTCCTCAATGGCCGCGGCATCAATATCCGCCACCACCACCTTGGCCCCCTCCTCCAAATAGCGTTGCGCAATTGCCAAGCCGATGCCCCGTGCGCCCCCGGTAATCACCGCTACTTTATCGGTCAGTTTCATTATCGCCCCGTCTTATTTGAGTGTTGTTGAGTGCTAACAGCCGCCTGCTTAGCTAGCAATGCGTACTTGCCACTCATTCACCAGCGCGTTCAGCCCCTGCATGTGCTCCAAAATACGCCATGCGCCTGCGTGTAAAAGCCGTGCTGGCTGTTCGGCATCCACGTGGCTGGCACCGACAAAACCAATGACACACATACCGGCCGCGTGAGCGGCGGTGACACCCGCCACGCTGTCTTCGATGACCAGACAATTACCAGGGAGATAGCCCAGCTGCGTGGCGGCCAGCAGATAAAGCGCGGGGTCTGGCTTGGGGTTGGCTACCTGGTCCGCCGTAAAAATAGGCGTGTCCTTGCCAAAGGCATCGGCCAGCTGAGTGCACGCAAGTGACGCTACAACCCGCTGACGGCGGCTGTTGGATACCACCGCCTTGGCCAAGGGAATTGCCAACACGGCATCGTGCGCGCCCGCGACAGGGGTAAGCTCACGCGCCAAGCGCGCCTCAATAGTCGAGTCCACCTGCTCAGTGGCGTTATCAGGCAGCGTATACACGCTGTGCTGCTCCAGATGCTTAAGAATATCGCCGGTGGTCATTCCCAACGCCTGGCCAAGCCGCTCGGCAATGTTCAAATCGGGTAGCCACCTACCGAGATACTCCTCCAGCACACCTTCCGCCAGTGCTTCGCTATCGACCAACACGCCATCGCAATCAAATATAACCGCCTTCATGCCAGCGCCTCAGCGTCACCTGATGTGCGGTTATCGTGTCGCGTAAGCCCGGCCAGCGGATGCTGAGCAAGACTGGGCAACGCGCGGCCATCGGCCGCAAACAAGTGTGCTCGCTCAGGAGCGAAGCCAAAGCGTATGGTCTCGTGAACGCGATAGGCCACATCCCCATCCGTCATCAGCGTTACCAACAGGTCACCCATACGTACATACAGCGAGGTTTGCCCACCCAAGCGCTCAAGCACTTCAATTTGGCCACTGAGCGCACCCGCCTCATCAAGCACCAGGTGCTCGGGGCGAATGCCCAGCTCAAGGGCTGGCTGGCTTTCGATAGGTGTGTTTTCAGAAGACGCGTTTTCAAGTGCTTGGGCGTTGACGGGCACCGTGCACTCGCCACCACCAGGCAAGCGAACCTGAACACCTTCCGGCGAGGTACTGATTAATTCAACATCAAAGAAATTCATTTTTGGAGAGCCAATAAATCCGGCCACAAAGCGGTTTGCCGGGTGATGGTAGAGCGCCATGGGTGAACCGACCTGCTCAACCACGCCGTCATGCAGCACGACAATTTTATCGGCCATGGTCATGGCTTCAATCTGGTCGTGGGTCACGTAAATCATGGTGGCGTTGAGTTTTTCGTGCAGGCGGGCAAGCTCAATACGCATCTGTACGCGCAGCGCGGCATCCAGGTTGGAAAGCGGCTCATCAAACAGGAAAATACTCGGGTTGCGCACGATAGCTCGACCAATCGCCACGCGCTGGCGCTGACCGCCGGAAAGCGCCTTGGGCTTGCGGTCAAGCAGCGGCTCAAGCTGAAGTATTTTAGCGGTTTCCAGCACCTTGGCGCGGCGCTCCTCTTTGGGCACACCGGCCAGGCGCATGCTAAAGCCCATATTGCCTTCTACCGTCATGTGCGGGTACAGGGCATAGCTTTGAAACACCATCGCCAGGCCACGGTCGGCAGGCCCCACATCGTTCATTCGCTGTCCATCAATCACGATGTCGCCATCGGTGGCGCTTTCAAGCCCCGCGATAATGCGCATCAGCGTTGATTTGCCGCAGCCGGAAGGCCCCACAAACACCACAAACTCGCGGTCGTTGACTTCAAGGTTGATCCCTTTGATGACCGCGGTGTCGCCAAAGCGCTTGGTAATATTGTTAAGTTGTAAGGTTGCCATGCAAAACTCCTTTACTTGACGGCGCCAAAGGTCAGGCCACGCACCATTTGTTTTTGGGTCATCCAGCCAAGAATGAGGATAGGGGCGATGGCCATGGTAGAAGCCGCCGAGAGCTTGGCCCAGAACAGCCCTTCAGGACTTGAGAACGAGGCGATATAAGCGGTTAACGGTGCTGCCTTGGAAGAGGTGAGATTGAGGCTCCAGAACGCTTCGTTCCAGCTCAAGATAACCGAGAGCAAACCGGTAGAGGCAATGCCTGGCAGAGTGAGCGGCAAGAGCAAGAAGAACACTTCTTGTAGCGTCGAGGCACCGTCCATTCGCCCGGCTTCAAGGATGTCCTTGGGCATGTCCTTAAAGAAGGTGTAAAGCATCCACACCACAATCGGCAGGTTCATTAGCGTGTAGATAATGATCAGCCCCGTGCGGGTATCCAGCAGCCCTACATCTCGGAAAATAAGATAGATCGGCACCAACACGCCAACAGGCGGCAGCATCTTGGTAGAGAGCATCCAGAGCAACGTGCCCTTGGTGCGTTTAGTGGGCAGAAAGGCCATGGCATAGGCCGAAGGAATAGCAATTAACAGCGCCAGAAACGTCGAGCCAAAGGCGACGGCGACACTGTTGAGCGCAAAGCGCGCGTAGCCTGAGCGCGCCTGCACGGCTTCATAGCTTTCAAGCGTGGGCGTAAAGATAAAGCTTGGGTCGGCAATTGCGGCCGATTCGGTTTTAAACCCGGTGAGTATCATCCATAAAATCGGGAAGAAAATCACCAGCGCTACCGACCAACCCACCAACGTAATCACGAGCGTTTTCATGCCGGCTGACCCGCGGGCGGTACCCACCCCCGACACGTTTTGCGCTGGCGTAGTGGAACGTAATAATGACATTTATATTCTCCAAGTGCCCAAAGCGCTAATCTTCAAGGTTTTTCGCAACCATCCGCACCAGGAAAATCGCCACGATGTTGGCAAGAATAATCGCGATTACCCCGCCTGCAGAAGCAACACCCACATCAAAATCGAGCAGCGCCCGCATGTAGATCAGATAGGCCAAATTGGTGGTCGCAAGCCCAGGCCCGCCCGAGGTAGTCACAAAAATTTCAGCAAAAATGGTCAGCAGGAAGATCATTTCAATCATGATCACCACGCTGATGGCTCGCTTAAGGTGAGGGAGCGTTATAAAGAAGAAGATCGCGATAGGCCCCGCACCATCCATCCGTGCGGCTTCCACCTGGTCTTCATCCAAGGACTGCATGGCGGTGAGCAGAATCAACAGCGCAAAGGGTAGCCACTGCCACGCCACAATAATCACGATGGAGGTTAACGGGAGCGTTGAAAACCAATCAACGGCAGGCAAGCCAAGCGAGTTTGCCAACCACGCCAACACCCCGTTGGAGGGGTGCATCATCATGTTTTTCCACACCAGCGCACTCACGGTGGGCATCACAAAAAAGGGTGAAATTGCCAGCACTCGGGCAATACCGCGCCCGGCAAAGTCTTGTTGAAAAAGAACGGCCAGCAGCGTGCCGCCCACTACGGTAATCGCCAATACCCAGCCTACCAGCAGCAAGGTATTGCCCATTGCCTTCCAAAGTGCGGGGTCGGTTAGCAAATACTCGTAGTTTTCAACCCCGGCAAAGCCACTCATGCCTGGCATTAGCAGGTTGTAGTACTGGAAGGAGAACCATATCGTCATGCCTAACGGTATGATCATCCATAACAACAGCAGCGTCACAGCGGGGGCTTGAAGCGATAACGTTCTTAGCCCGCCAACCGTACGGCCAGAAGCACGTGTTTTAGTCATGGGAATACCTGCGCGAAAAAACCAACGAGAAACCGTTACAACACGCCTACCCGCGTAACGGGTAGGCGCTTTTACTTATTAGTCGTTGTAACCCGCTCGCTGCATAGTGCGCTCAGTGGCGCGCTGAGCGCTGTTTAGCGCTTGCTCTACCGTGGTGTCACCGGTTAACGCAGCGGCAATGCTCTGCCCTACCTGGGTGCCAATCGCTTGGAATTCAGGAATATTGACAATTTGCACGCCGGTATAAGGGTTCGGCTCTAGCGTGGAGTCGGTCGGGTCGGCATTTTGAATCGCGCTCAGCACAAAATCAGCGAAAGGCGCCGCTTCCGTGTAATGCTCATTGGCGTAGGTGGATTCGCGAGTGCCCGGCGGTACGTTGGTCCAACCCTGGGTTTCGCCAACCAGCTCAATGTACTCTTGTGATGTCGCCCAAGTGATAAACTGCTTAGCAGCATCTTTATGCTCGGAGGAGGCCGGAATCGCCAGTGCCCAGGTCCATAACCAGTGCGAGCCTTTTGGCGTTTGTGCCACGGGCGCTGGGGCAAAACCAAGGTTGTCGGCTACGCTGGACTCGTCGCCATCATAAAGCGTTCCCGCGGCGGAGGTAGCATCCACCCACATCGCACAGTTTCCCCGTGAGAATAGCGCCAGGTTTTCATTAAAGCCGTTGGAGCTGGCGCCGGGCGGGCCATAGTTACCTAGCAGGTCCACATAGAACTCGATAGCATTCACCCAGGGTTCAGAATTGATTTCGGGGTTCCACCCTTCATCAAACCAGCGGCCACCGTAGGTGTTGACCAGCGTGGTGACGAAGGCCATGTTTTCACCCCAACCGGGTTTGCCCCGTAGGCAGATACCCGCCACTCCTTCCTGCGCGCCATGGAGCTGCTCGGCCCAATCACGTACCTCGCTCCAGGTCGGCTGTTCGGACATTTCAATCCCAGCCTCCTCGAAGAGGTCTTTGCGGTAGTACATCATCGAGCTTTCCGCATAAAACGGCAGCGCGTATGGCGTGCCATCAAGGCTTAGCCCGTCGCGTACGGAGGTCAACAAGTCGTCTACGGCGTACTCATCAGGCAGGTCATTCAAGGGCTCAAGCCACTCGCGCTCCGCCCAGATAGGTGCTTCATAAGCGCCAATCGTCATAACATCAAACTGGCCACCACCCGTGGCAATATCGGTGGTCATGCGCTGACGAAGAACGTTCTCCTCCAACACGACCCAGTCCAGCTTGATATCGGGATGCGTCTCTTCAAACGCATCGGTCAAGCTCTGCATGATCACCATATCGTTATTATTAACGGTGGCGACCGTGATTTCAGTTTGTGCCTGAGCATGGCCTGCCACAGCAATGGCCGCTGCTAAGGTGGTGACGGGCAAGTGACGCGCGAGTCGCATATAACTCTCCTTTGGCTAATGTTGGCATTATTATCGCCTGATCATTTTGATCATGTTTCGAACAAATGATCGTACGTAGGACAAAAAAAATCAAAGCCCTACGGCTTAGACTTTATGGTTACGCCTCTTTTTAACGCGCTACGCTTGGCGGGAAGGTAGCCGCTCAACAATGCGCCGTGCCGCCACTTCGTCGGTGATTAACCCTTTTAACCAGCCGCCTTTTAGCGCCGCATGAATGCCTAACGCTTTATCGTAGCCACCGGCTATCGCGACCATAAGATGCTTTCCAAAATGCTCAAGCGGCAAGCTTGTCACGCGCCGAGTAATGGAGCAGTCAATGACTTCGCCTTGGCTATTTAACGGCCAGCCGAGCAGCTCCCCCACGGCTTCCAAGCCCAACAACTCATCAAGCTCGCGCTCACTAATAAAGTGGTCCTGGAACAACGTCGCCTGGCGGTCGATGCGCCCTACCCCAATAAACGCGGCTTCCGACGTCCGAGCCACATTGGCGATAGCTTGAAACAGGCGCTGGGAAAGCATTGCGTTTTTCTCGTCAATCGATTCGGCCACCACCGGCGCTGGCAGTAAGAACCGCTCACCGCCGGTTTTGTCAGCCAATAACATCACCGCGTCGTAGCGGTTGGCCGAGCCATCCCGGGCGACATTCCCCACCAGCGACACAAACCGGTGCTGGGGCCGCTCCGTTCGATCAAGCGCTTCTACCGCTGCCCGCACAGAGCGTCCACTACCTAGTGATAGCGTCAACGGCTCGCTACGCTCAACCAACTTGCCGATGCGCTCTGCCCCGGCAACACCCAGGTAGTGCGTGGCATTTTCCGAAGATGCCGTCTCAGCGGGCACTACATCGCAAAAGGTCAGCCCAAAATGTTCACGCAGCGTGTGACCAAGCGTCATGCAGCTCGAAATAGGATGGTCAATATGCACCTTCACCAACCCTTCCTGGCGCGCAAACGCCAACAGACGCTGTACGCCTGGCCGGGAAACACCCAACTGGCTTGCGATTTCATCCTGCGTTAGGCCGCCCACATACGACATCCAGGCGGCTCTGGCCGCTTGGTCCAACTTCACCTCAAATTTATCCATCGGTTGGCGTCCTGCCTTTCATTGATAACGTGACAATAACCATATTCACAAACGCGTCATCATACAAAGCTAATCATGCGACCAGAAGCCGTCTGTTCGCTACTATTGTTCACTACTGTTGTTCACTACTATGTCACCAGGTATGTCACCAGGCTGTGTTTTAAGTGCCATTTTTTTAAAGTCACGTTTTAACAGGAGCATGGCATGTATAAGCTTGCGTTTTTTGTGCCCATTGACGATGCCGAAAGCGTTAAAGAAGCCGTTTTCGAGACGGGCGCCGGGCGAATCGGCAACTATGAAGCCTGCTGCTTTCAAACCCGTGGCACCGGTCAGTTTCGCCCGCTTTCGGGTGCTGACCCGCATATCGGCGCAGTCGGAACACTTGAGTACGTTGAAGAGGTCAAGGTGGAACTCGTTTGCCAAGACACCTGCATCCACGCGGCTATCGCCGCGCTTAAGCTTGCCCACCCTTATGAAGAAGTCGCTTATGATGTTTGGCAGCTTGCCGAGCTTTAACGCTTGCTCAATCAGGCGCTACCAAAGTAACGTTCACGATCCTCAGATGTGATCGTGCCCGTATGTAGCGGAAAGTGATGGTGGAGCCGGTCCCGGTAGAAATGATGCAGCGTTCGCTCAATGGTTGGAAAGGCAATCTCATCCCAAGGGATTTCATGCTCATCAAACAAGGCGACCTCAAGGCTTTCAACGCCAGCGCTAAAGCCACCGACAAGCTCTGCGCGAAAAATCATATACACCTGATTAATATGCGGTAAATCAATCAGGGTATAAAGGTCGCCCAGGAGCACCTCGGCATGCGCTTCCTCACGGGTTTCGCGGGCGGCAGCCTGTTGCGTCGTTTCCGCGTTTTCCATATACCCGGCAGGCAGCGTCCAGTAGCCTTTACGAGGTGAAATGGCACGTTTGCATAACAAGACCTTGGAGCCACTGACGGGCAGCGTTCCAGCGACAATGCGCGGGTTCTGGTAGTGAATAGTACCGCAGGCATCGCATAGGTAGCGCGGCCGGTCGTCACCTTCGGGGACCGCGAAACGTACGTTATCGCCGCACTGGCTGCAAAAATTCATGGCATATTCCTACGGCTAAATGGCACACGTTATCGATGCTTGACGCACATAACCACTGCTGGGTAAAAAGGGACAAAGTGACGGGATACCCCATGTTAGAGAATCTACGCAAACGGCTGCAACAGCTCAACCCTCAAAGGCTGGACCAATTTCAGATGCGCGAAGCCGCTGTGCTAATTCCTGTGGTTGATCGCGCATCGCCTACCTTGCTGTTTACACGCAGGGCAAGCCACTTAGCTACCCATAGCGGTCAGGTTGCGTTTCCCGGGGGCAAACGCGAGCCGGAAGATACGGATCTTTACGCCACAGCGCTGCGCGAAGCTCAGGAAGAGATCGCTCTTGACCCAGCGGTGGTCGAGCCGCTAGGCCGACTTTCAGATGTGATTTCGCTGCATGGCCTGCGGGTAACTCCGTGGGTGGGCATTATTCCACCGGACTTGCCTTTGGTCGCAGACCTCGGTGAATTAGACGCTATCTTTGAAGTCCCTCTTAGCCACTTTTTAGAGGACCAGCGTACCCATACAGATGTCATTCCTGTCGATGGCGTGCCTCATTACGTGCCTAGCTACCACGTGGATGGCCATGTGATTTGGGGGCTTTCAGCGATGATGCTTGTCGAGTTGTTAGCCGAAGGATTTGGCATGCCCATCGACTTATATCAACAACCCCCAGGTATACTACGGCACTATCCTGAGCGTACTAGCCCTGAACGTACCAGCCAACTGTCCGCTGACCACCATCCGGCGATGCCCAAGAGTATACGCAAATGATGCTTTCAAACTTCACCACGTCGCCCGTGTTAACGCCCGCTGTACAAGTAGCGATTGTTGATGCGCTGGTGGAGCAAGGCTGGTATGTGGGGCGCGCGGCGATCAATCTTGATCTTTGCCACGCCTTACACCGTGAGCTTTCGCACATGGCCGAGCATGATGCGCTTGAAGAAGCCGGGATTGGCCGAGGTCAGCAGCATCATTTGCGCAAGGATATTCGCGGTGATGCCATCCACTGGCTGGACCGTCAAAGTGAAGCCCAACGCCACTATCTTGATGCAATGGGCGAGCTACAACAGTCGCTTAACCAGGCGCTGTTTTTAGGCCTTTTTGAGTATGAAGCGCATTTTGCCCACTATCCGGCGGGCGCTTTTTACCAGCGCCATTTGGACAGCTTTCGCGGCCGCGCCAACCGGGTAATTTCTACCGTCGGCTATTTAAATCCTCAATGGCCAAGCGATGGCGGCGGCGAAATGGTGATCTATCATCCTGATGATGCCAGCAAGGAAGTTGCCCGTGTTGTACCGGAAGCCGGAACGTTTGCCTGCTTTTTGTCAGAAACCGTTCCTCACGAGGTGCTTCCCACCCACCAACCACGCGCCAGCATTGCTGGCTGGTTTCGGCGTAATGCTTCGCTAGGCGGCGTACTGGACCCTGCCCGCTAGGCTTTGTACGAAAACTGCTACTTAACCACTATCAAAGCGGCATACATACCCCAGAGAAGTCTTCTCGAAAGAGGCAGGCTTCCATGCCACTCTGACACAGCTGCAGTTAACTAACACCACGAACTTGCCATTGATTGTAAAGCCTTGCCAATCGTCCTTAAAAATCCGATATTTAAAAATATATTAATAATACTATTGAAAAACAGAGTACAACGACTACATTGATATTGTGTCAGATACGGAGCTTCACACAACCGTAACAAGGCTTTTTAATTGCAAACAACGCTTAAAGCATACTTTGCAACTGATCATCAAGCCTTTGACACCTAATGTATATTCTGCATTTTAAGGAAAGGCAGCGATTCAAGCATCACTGCCTGGTTCATAAACTGGATCGTTCTGAATCGTTAGCTTCCACTATTTGATTTAGACATCAACGTAAGATACTGAGCCTTATCAAGGAGCAAGAGGAATGAAAATGATCAAATCAGCCGTCATTGGTACACTAATGGTTCCTGCTTTCATGCTAGCAGCAGGTAATGTAAGCGCCGAAGAAACAACATCAACGACCGTTGAAGTTGAAGCAACCTACCTGACCAGTGTGCCAGAAAACGTTTTCTACTCAGACTCCCTTAAGGGCCATCATGTTAAAAGCACTGTCGAAGATGACGAGAACATCGGCACTATCCACGACCTGATTATTGATGAGAGTGGTCAAGTGACCGCTGTGATCATCGGTGTTGGCGGCTTCCTTGGCATGGGTGAAAAAGATGTCGCCATCGAGTGGGATTCACTCGAACTGATCTGGGATGCGGAAGGTAACAAATATGATGTCCGCGTTAACGCTTCAAAAGAAGCGCTTGAAGAAGCCGCTGAATTTGAGCGCGACGAAGTAGACGCGTAAAGCAGCCTTCGTACACTAGTTCTAAAAGCCTTAGCTTCTGCTAAGGCTTTTTATTTTATCTAGCGTTTAAAATATAGTGTATATTTGAGCGCTATAACGCAGTCAAACATGCACACCAAGCGCTTAGTATAAAATCAACAACATCAAATATTTTTACTTTTCAGACACCTTATAAAGCTCACTCTCTTCACCTTTCCGCTATATCAGCCTACACACTAAACGGCATGCACTAGCGTTTTATTGTTTTATAATTGCGCCCTACCACCCATTATAAAATTTTGGCTATTAAAAATAGCGCTACGTTATTAAACGTAGCGCTAATCAATAAAGTGCTAGCCTTTTAGCTGGGCCGTCATGCTGATTTCAGCATTGAGCACTTTTGATACGGGACAATTTTCCTTGGCCTTTTGGGCGGCCTCTTTGAAGCTCTCTTCATCGGCACCACTTACTTCAGCGGTGACATCCAGATGAATGTTAGAAATGCTAAAGCCTGCTGAATCCTGCTTAAGCTTAACGCTGGCAGTGGTATCAATAGCATCAGCGGTATAACCAGCCTCACCTAAAACTTTGGAAAGCGCCATTGAAAAGCAGCTGGCATGCGCAGCGCCAATCAGCTCTTCCGGATTGGTGCCCTTTTCGTCTTCAAAACGCTGTTTGAAGGAGTAATTAGCACTGAGAACGCCACTTTCGGTTGAAACGGTGCCTTTTCCATCCTTCAGTCCACCTTCCCAACGTGCGCTAGCTTTACGATCCATGAAAAACTCCTTATCAGTGATAGCTAAAGACCTGATTGATCAGTGGATACTGATATGATCAAAAAAGGTTGAATGGTCACTCGCATAGAGCAACTGACCACCCCGTTCAGCGTAGCTGATTTTTAGCACCGTGCCGAACTCAGATGATGAGTGCTTCCCAGGCCGCGCTAGTACTACTGTGTCATAAATAGACATGTTATCAATACGTATTGTGTCATCTGTATAGCGATTTCGCATTATGGTAAACGACGCACTTCACGACCGCTTCGAGACGTATCTTGATGAGCTAGCGCCTCGCCTGGGCCATGCTGATCGGGTGCAGGGTTTTCAGGATTACTGTCGTGGCTTGATGCTGCCGCTGGAACGCAAGAGTATCGAGCCCATCGCCGCCAGTGCCGATCCGGATAACGTTCAGGCCTGTCATCAGTCGCTGCATCACCTGGTGGCTCGCTCCGGATGGTCTGGCCGAGGGATGCTCAGTGGGGTGGCGCAGCAGGTGCTACCCTACTTGCTACCCCCGATACGACGCCTTTTTGGATTATCGATGACACAGGTATTCGCAAGAAAGGGCGACACTCGGTGGGCGTTAGTCGCCAGTACTGCAGTGAGATTGGTAAACAGGACAATTGTCAGGTCGCCGTTAGCCTATCGGTGGCGACCGAACAGGCCAGCCTGCCGGTCGCATGGCGGCTTTATTTGTCCACATCATGGACAAACGATCCGGCGCGCTGTCGCCGTGCTGGCGTGCCAGAAGAGATCGACTTTGCCACCAAACCGGAGATCGCCCTCCAGCAGGTGCGCGAGACACTGGAGGCCGGTATCACGCCCGGTATCGTGCTAGCAGATGCGGCTTACGGCAAAGTGACGCCTTGGCGAGAATAGCTTGCGGAATGGGGCTTGAGTTATTGCGTTGACGTGCCGGAGGGTATCAGTGTCTGGCCGCCTGGCAGTGAGCCTCTGCCTCCGAAGTGGTCCGGCCAGGGGCGACCGCCGACACTGTTCTGGTTGAATATCCCGGACACCTCAAGAAGAGATAAACTCTTCACCAACAGAGGTGCCAACCATGAGTCAGAAACGCAGTTACAAGCAGTACTCTCCAGAATTTAAAGAGGAAGCCATTGCTCTTGTCACCGAGCAAGCTTACTCCGTCCCTGAGGCGGCGAAATCGCTGGGTATTGCCACCAACCTGCTCTATCGCTGGAAAGACAAGCACGAGCAGTCGGTCAGTGAGTCGAAACCAACAGAAACGGAGCTGGAGGAATTGAAACGCCTTCGCCAGGAAGTCAAAACCTTGCGCATGGAGAAAGAAATTTTAAAAAAGGCGTCGGCTTTCTTCGCGTGGAAAGCCCGCCCAGCCAGGGTAATCAGTGCAGAAGAGCTCAAACTGTACCGGCGCACCAGGCTGCTGTTTGAAGCCAGTAAAAACAATCCTGGCAGTCGCGAACTGGCCAAACGGTTGAAGGAGGAAGGTTTCTCGGTGACTCGGTATCGGGTCGGCCTGGTCATGGAAAAACAGGGGCTGCGAGTGATACAGAGAGTGGCATACAAGATCACGACCAAGCGTAAACACAGCGATCGAGTCGCGGACAACCTGCTGAACCAACAGTTTAATCCACTCGGCAAAAATCAGGTTTGGGCTGGGGATATAACCTATCTGAAAACAGGTGAAGGCTGGATGTATCTGGCCATTGTGATGGATTTGTACTCACGCCGGATTGTTGGTTGAGCCATTGATAAGCGGATGACGACGAGTGTGATCTGCCGAGCCATGATCAAGGCTTGCAATCTCAGGCAACCACCGAAAGGTTTGGTCTTCCACAGCGACCGCGGGTCCCAGTACACCAGCAAAGCGTTTGCGAAGCTATTGAAGGGTTATGGCATACGAGCCTCAATGGGCGATGTAGGTGCTTGCTGGGGTAACGCGGTTGTTGAGCGATTTTTCGGCAGCGTGAAACACGATTGGCTACTTAAAGTACACCCGCCAACACGGGCTCACATGAAGCGAGATGTTGAGGCCTACATGAAGTATTACAACCTGGAGCGACTGCATTCATCGAAAGGTGATCAGGCTCCAGCGGAGTATGAGAAATTAGCAAATTAATGTGTCCGGTTTTATTGACCAGAACAAAGCAGCGTGGTCGCGTCGGGAACACTCTCGATGGCAAGGTCGATACCGATGAAGTCACGCATGGCCTGACTGTCATGGATGGCATCTTCAAGCGCTTCATCGGCCAGTCCGTACCATTGCTGAAGGAAATAGACCCGCAACATCCGTTCCAGACCAATCGGTGGCCGACCGCGCTTGCCCCCGCCGATTTAAGGAAGCAAGACGGCGACAACGCCTTGATTAGGCGTTGCCATGGCATTAGGGCATCCATCTGTGCCGGGAACCGTTCCCGGCGAGTGATCTTCTTCTTGTTCTGGTGCTCAGCCTGAGCAAACGAGATCTGCTTCATCGGAAACTCTGTCGGACAGTGGAAATTTCTATTTTACCCTGCCGGTGGCACTTAGGCAGCAACGGCCGTATTTATGCAGCGGTTCCCTATGTGCTTACTGCTAATAGGCTGGACTTTGCTTTGGGCGGCGATGGCTGGTTTATCATTGCCGTATTAGGGGCAACCTTTTGCTACGGCATGGCGGGCAATTACTCTAAAACACGCCTGGGCCATTTGCCGCCTCGGGTACTTGCGGCAGGCAGCTGCGCAATGTCAGCCCTGGTGCTTCTTATCCCCGGCATTTTACTTTGGCCCAGCGAGCCGATTAGCCCACTTGCCTGGGGCAATGCCATAGCACTTGCTGTATTCAGCACTACGCTGGCTTTTTTACTCTATTTTGGTTTGTTAGCCAGCGCAGGTGCCACGGCCGCCTCAACCGTTACATTCCTGGTACCCGTTAGCGCCCTGTTGTGGGGCTATTTACTACTGGGTGAGACACTTAGCCTTCAGATCGCTATAGGCATGGTAATTACCCTGCTCGGCACGGCTGTGGCCACCCGGCTGCTGCGCCTCAAGCGCCACGCGCCTCAGCCACCAGCGTATCCCCCACATGAATAATGCTTCCTTCACCACGATGCAGCGTCGCGTTCTGTCCAAAATAAGCGCCTTTTAATTCAGGCTGGGTATTCAGGCCTATTAACGTTTTAAGCGGCTCGGCAGGCTCAAGTATCTGGGCCGTTTGCTGGTCTACCGTGGTAATTTTGCAGCGTTTACACGGTTTTCGCAGAATAAGTTCAAATGCTCCATTACTAGCCTGTAGCCCTTGCCAACCATCTTCAGCCCATGGCTTGTCGGTTTCGACCACAATATTGGGCCGAAAACGGTTCATGGGAATAGCCTGACAACCACTCTCCTCAAGGGCACGGTTGAGCGCATTGAGAGAGCCGGTTGAAGCAATCAGAAAGGGGTAACCATCCGCAAAAAGCGTGTCGGCGTCATCCCCGTTTAAAAACGCCGTTTCTATCGGACGTTTAAACTGCGTGTCGAAACGGACCAGGCTCAGGCCACTGCCCTGTTCACCTAAAGCAGCTTCCAGCCAGCTTGAAACGTCGCTGCTTTCAGGCCACGCCTTACAGTGATCATTCCAGACCTGAACAATACGCAGGTTGCCGCTCGGTTCTGCAAGCGGTATCGAAAGTGGCTCAACATGGGGGTGTGAAAGTACCAAGGCATCGGTGGTTAAGGCTACTTCTACCGTGGCTAGCGCAGGCCGCTGGCGTTGAGTCACAAAGCGCTGCTGTGTATCAACCAGCATCCAGCGGCGGTCCCACGCAAGGCCGGTGGGCAGCAGTTCACTGTGGGTAAGACTGATACCCTTTAAGGATTTGACCGGATAAATATTGAGCTCGGAGATATGCACGGTAGCCTCGATACAAACGAAAATGGTTACTCTAACCAGCCAGCGCGCTTATCACCAGTGCGGCTTCTCTTGGTAATAGCCCGATGAAAACCGGCTATAGCGTGGCGCCTGTTTCGATGCGATAGCCCAAGTCGACCGTATGATCAGCCACCGCTTCGCCCTGAATCCTGGCCAGCAGTGCTTGCGCGGCAGCCTCGCCAATGGCTTGGCGTGGCGTGATGACACTCGCAAGCTTTGGCGTCATTGCCTGCCCCACGTCGTGGCCGTGGAAACCCGCAATCGCCATCTGCTCAGGCACGTTAATACCGCGGCGCTGACACTCAAAATACGCCCCAACGGCCACGTCATCGTTAGTGCAGAATACGCCATCCGTATGAGGGTAGTCGTTTAAAATTTGCTCTAGAAGCGCTGCGCCTACGCTGTAAGAGGAGCGTTGACTGCTATGCAGCGTTACCGGCGTAAGGCCGTGCTGTTCCATCGCCTGGCGGTAGCCCTGCTCACGTTGCAGCGTGCGCTCATCCAGCCGCACAGCCAGATAAATAATCTGCTGCCGACCATAGCGAATCATTTCACTCACCATATCAAACGCTGCGGCAACGTTGTCGTAGCCTACCGCCTGCTGTAACGGCTTATGATGGGTGTCCATGATTTCCACCACAGGAATACCGGCGGTTTCCAGCATTCGCAGCGTGCGGGGAGTGTGATGATGGTCCGAAAGAATCACCCCATCCACGTTGTAAGACAGCACCGATGCCAAGCTTCGCTCTTCAACGGCCGGGCTATACCCATAGTGAGACAGCATAAGATGATAACCGGCAGGCTCGGTACGTTTCTCAATCCCCACGATGACATCAGCAAAGACCTGGTTCGTCAGCGAAGGAACCAGCACGCCAATAGAGTGGCTGGTAGCACGCGAAAGTAGATCCGGCGCTCGGTTGGGAATATAGCCGACCTGCTCGGCCACGCTAAGAATACGCTCGCGCAAGCCTTCTGAAACAGTTTCCGGGTCTCTTAGGCAACGACTCACCGTCATTTTGGTTGCCCCGACCTGGTCAGCAATAGTTTGTAGCGTTGGGCGTTTTTTCTTCAAACGGGATACTGCCTCTGTAACAACGATTAGCTGGATGGCGAAGGTAGCCGCGCATCGAGTGTGCCACTAAATCGGCTCACAATCTCCTCTGGAGAGAGCGCAATGGACAGGCTAACGGCCTCATCATCACCCGGCGGTTGTAAATCAGCAAGCTGGCTGGCCAGCATGTTATCTCCTTTAAAGAAGTGCCCTTCTCTGGTGGCCAGGCGCTCGCGTAATAGCTCAGCGCTCCCCTCCAGGTACAGAATTTGCAGTGCTGAATCGCCCTTGCGCAAACAATCCCGATAACGCCGCTTTAAGCCCGAACACGCAATCACAGCGGTTTCATTTCGAGCCTGGTAGTGGGCAAACAGTGACGACAGCTTCTCAAGCCACTCCTGACGATCATCATCATTAAGCGGCGTCCCGCCCGCCATTTTGGCTACGTTAGCAGGCGGGTGATAATCGTCACCGTCAATAAACGTGGCATTCATGGCGGCTGCTAGCTGCTGGCCAATGTGGGATTTGCCGCAGCCGGAGGCACCCATCACCAAAATACGATAAGAAGTAGGGCTCATTAGATAATTTCTCCGAAAAGGCCTGATGTGCGAGGGCACAAAACCACCGTTGTCAGGGTGCCTGGCAGGTAGCGGATTGACTGGATATCTACAGCTTGAACACCAACTGTTACCGGTAACAAGCGCTTGAAGATTAAAAGACCCAACACAGACGTGTCAAAGCAAAACCGCCCTTTTACAACCAACGTCTAGCGCTGGTAAGCGAACGTATGACACGCTACATTAACGCATTGCATCAAGTAGGGAGCCGACATGCCCGCGTTAGGCTCTGTCTGAAAAGTGTCTGCGCTCGACAATACGGCGTTAAAAATTGGCTCAAAATACTCATTTACACATGTAAACTCCGTTTTTTCGCCAATTTTTGCCTTGTCTTGTCTTCGCTCGTCGACTTTTCAGACAAACCCTAGGACCTTGTAGGCGAGAGCCGTGCAGTGAGCTGGAACTTGATCATCATTAAAAGATGTCCCAATTACTCGTCCCAAAAAGGAAACTGCTATGTCTATCGAAAAAATTGCTTACCGCGCCCATGCCCACGCGACCGGTGGTCGTGAAGGCAGTGCCAAGTCGTCTGACGGCGCGCTGGACGTCAAACTCAGCACTCCCAAGGAGCTGGGCGGAGCAGGCGGTGAGGGTACCAACCCGGAGCAGCTGTTTGCGGCGGGTTACTCTGCTTGCTTTTTAGGCGCTCTAAAACATGTTGCCAGCCAGGAAAAAGTAACGCTTCCCCAGGATACCGCCATTGAAGGCAGTGTAGGTATTGGTGCCATTCCTACCGGCTTTGGTATCGAAGTCGAGCTAACAATCAGCCTTCCCGGCATTGACAAGAGCATCGCTCAGGATCTGGTCGACAAGGCCCATGTCGTATGCCCTTACTCCAACGCTACCCGTGGCAATATCGACGTTACCCTAACGCTTGCTTAACGTTTTAGCGTTAATCACCCGTTAATTATTAAGCGCACGCTCCACTGCTCCGCTGGCATGCAGGGCAGTGGTATCGTAAAGCGGCACAGCGGTATGTGCTTGCTCTACCAGTAAGGCAATTTCTGTACAGCCTAGAATGACCGCCTGAGCACCCTGTTGATGCAGGCTGGCGATCACCTTCAGATAGTGCTCACGGGAGTCATCGTTGATCTTCCCTTGGCATAGCTCATCGAAAATAATGCGATGAACCATCTCGCGTTGCTCCTCCTCTGGCACCACGACCTCAATGCCAAATGTGTCCCGCAAACGCGCCTTGTAGAAATCCTGCTCCATCGTAAAGCGCGTACCCAACAAGCCAACACGCGTTATACCGTCCTTTCGCAGCTGCTCTGCGGTCGCATCAGCGATGTGTAACAGCGGGATGCTGATAGCGTGCTCAATCGCGGGCGCCACTTTATGCATAGTATTGGTGGCCAGCAGTAAAAAGTCAGCGCCAGCCCGCTCAATATTGTACGCCGCCTCAGCAAGAATTTTTCCAGCGGTTTCCCAATCGCCCTGCTTTTGCAGCGCCTCAATCTCAGCAAAATCGACACTCACCATGGCAATTTTGGCCGAGTGGAGACCGCCCAGCGCGTGTTTTACGCCCTCGTTCAAGGCGCGATAATAGCTTTGCGTGGACTCCCAGCTCATTCCGCCCAGCACTCCAATGGTTTGCATGATTGCCTCCCTGGTGACTTATCCGTCAGTTTATTACGCGGCTAATTATTCTCGCCCCTTGTACCTGCGTTTTACTACCCTCATAGAGTACCTATCGCGTTTGAATTGATTATTTTTACCACCGGGCGCTGCCCGCGACACGACACAGCGAGGCCATGATGAGCGATACGTCTTACACCCCACCGCGCGTTTGGAAATGGGAACCGGGCAATGGCGGTAAATTTGCCAACATTAACCGCCCTATCGCGGGGCCTACTCACGATAAAGCGCTGCCCGTTGGTAAACACCCGCTTCAGCTCTACTCATTGGCCACCCCCAATGGCGTTAAAGTGACCATCATGCTTGAGGAGCTATTAGCAAAAGGCATCGAAGCCGCTGAGTATGACGCTTACTTGATCCAAATCGGTGAAGGCGACCAGTTCGGCAGCGGATTTGTAGACGTTAATCCCAACTCCAAAATCCCGGCGTTGATGGACCACAGCACCAACCCGCCTCAGCGCGTTTTTGAGTCAGGCGCTATTCTTCTCTACCTGGCTGAAAAATTCTCCGCCTTCCTACCAACCGACCCAGCCAAGCGTACCGAGTGCCTTTCCTGGTTATTCTGGCAGATGGGCAGCGGCCCGATACTCGGCGGTGGCTTTGGTCACTTCTACGCTTACGCGCCTGAAAAGTACCAGTACCCTATCGACCGTTACACGATGGAAATAAAGCGCCAGCTCGATGTACTTGACCGCCATTTGGCCAATAACCGCTACATGGCCGGTGATGAGTACACTATTGCGGATATGGCGATTTACCCCTGGTATGGCGCCCTGGTGAAAAACCGCGTTTACGAAGCGGCTGAGTTTTTGGAAGCGCACACCTATACACATGTGCTCCGCTGGGCAGAAGAACTTGATGCACGCCCCGCCGTACAGCGTGGTCGTATGGTTAACCGCACATTTGGCGAGCCCAGCGAACAGCTGCATGAACGCCACGATGCCAGCGACTTTGAGCATAAAACCCAAGATAAGCTGTAGCGTATAAGGGTTAGCCAAGCAAGCAGCTAGCCACGGTATAAAAAACGGCCCACGGGCCGTTTTTTATATGCGCTCACAAGCTAGTAATAGCAAATCGCTCTCTTCCAGAAAGGGTGGGTGGCACGAACCAAAGCCTCCCAAACCTCTAGAAGCGCAGAATAGTCAGCGCGAGTGGCGTTATTTATCGTCACTTGAGTCATGGATTAAGGACCTCAATCCACCAGGCAGGATGCATATCGTCAAAATCCGTGCGGATATTGGCGGGCAAATAGCTGGCGGAATCCAACACCACAGACTGACCATTTATACGTTGAAACACCACCCAGTGCCAAAAGTGTTTGCCCTCCTTTTGATGGGATTTAATCGCCAGCAGTGCCAGCGCCGGTAGCGCCTGCCACGTGGTAAACGGTGTTTCATCCGGCGAGGTAGCCACACCCGCTTGGGCCAGCATCTGGCGCACATACTGGGTATCGGACCACAGCGATTCATCGTCTGCGGCAATGCCCATCGCGTTCGCAATGGCCTTCATCTCTGGGTAGGTTTTACCCAGAATAGCCGCTACAGAAGCAATTCCGCAGCCGGTCTGTTCTTCCTGAATAACCGGGTTTAGCATCTTTTGACCTTAATGACATAACAAGTTGTAGTAAAAGAGAAAAGCAGAGGCGGCACAAGGTGATTGGCTAGAAATCCAAAGCAACGGATTGGAAACAATGTACCGCTCTGGCGAATCATCAATAAGTAACGACGCAAAGCGCCGATCCCCGTTTTGTGATAAAGTAACGCTCTTGGTATACGCGTTATCAAGTACTTTTCCCTTGCTTCCCCATTCGAGCATCTTCTTCCGGTGTTTTCTCGATACCTCGCGTTCAATTAGCGGCCCGCCCGCCCCAGGCCTTCTGTTTCACTCACAGATACAGATGCAGCCTTCATCATATTGCGCTCTCGGCATATCCGATCTTTTGCGCATCACTATAGAGCTTGATGGCATCACCATAACGGGTTGAGCTGCGCTCTTTTTCGCGCTTCATCGTCGTCGGGCTAACGTTGGCCCAATGTACGATACAGCGACTGAAAACAGGAAATATTATGACGTTTAGAGTTGCCATTCTAGGTGCTGGCCCAAGCGGCCTAGCCCAATTACGTGCTTTTGAAGCAGCCCAGCGCGATGGCGCAGATATCCCTGAGATCGTTTGCTACGAGAAGCAGAGCAACTGGGGCGGCATGTGGAACTACACATGGCGCACCGGTCTGGACGCATACGGCGAGCCAGTTCACGGCAGCATGTACCGCTATCTCTGGTCTAATGGCCCTAAAGAGTGCCTGGAATTCGCGGATTACAGCTTTGAAGAGCATTTTGGCCGCCCGATCGCCTCCTACCCCCCGCGCGCGGTGCTACGCGACTACATCATGGGGCGCGTCGCCAAGAGCAATATGCGCCAGCACATCCGTTTCAATACAGCGGTACATTGGGTTGAATATGACGAAGATACCGGCAAGTTCTCGGTTACCGTTCGGGATCTAAAACAGGACGCGCTGAGTACTGAAGCATTCGATCATGTGATTGTCGCCACAGGCCACTTTTCGACCCCCAATGCACCTTACTTTGAAGGCCTGGAACAGTTTCCCGGCCGTGTGTTGCACGCCCATGATTTCCGTGACGCCTGCGAGTTTCAGGGCAAGGATTTGCTGCTGATTGGCAGCAGCTACTCTGCAGAAGATATCGGCACTCAGTGCCACAAGTACGGTGCCAAATCAGTGACTTTCAGCTATCGCTCCAAGCCCATGGGGTTTGATTGGCCAGCATCGTTTGCCGAGGTGCCGCTGCTTACTGGCGTAGAAGGCAAGACAGCTCACTTCAAGGATGGCACCCGTAAAACGGTCGATGCAATTATCCTGTGCACGGGGTATCAGCATCACTTTCCGTTCCTACCCAACGAGCTGTCGTTGAACACACACAACCGGCTCTACCCGGAAGGTCTGTACAAGGGGATCGCTTCCCTGGCCAATCCGAAGTTGTTCTTCCTTGGCATGCAGGACCAGTACTACACCTTCAACATGTTTGATGCGCAAGCCTGGTATGCCCGAGACCTTATACTTAACCGCATCAAGCTGCCCACCAACGATGCCATGTTGGCCGATACACAGAAATGGGTGGCGCGTGAGGAGCAGGTTGCTAATCCTTTTGAGGCCATTGATTTTCAAGCGGCCTATATCCTCAATTTGCTTGAGCCTACCGACTACCCACCTTTTGATGTCACTGGCGTTGCCGATATCTTCAAGGAGTGGGAGCACCATAAGGAAGCGGACATCCTTGGTTACCGTAACAAGAGCTACCGCTCTACGCTGACGGGTACCTTGGCACCTGCGCACCATACGCCATGGATGAGTGCTATGGACGATTCGTTAGAAGCCTTCCTGCAGGAAGAGCAAGTCCCATCAACCGACCCTGCTTAAGTGGGGCCAACCTGGGGCGGATATGTTCGCGCCCCACCTAGCATACAGCGGCGCGAAAGTCAACCTGTACTATTGGAGTGTAAAAGCGTAAGGTAGCTCTTCGGTTCGACCTTGCCATCGCGTTGTTGCGTTCGCTATTACGCTTCATGGTAAACGTTGACCAGGCCCCCCTATTTAGGGTTTAAGGTGCTTTCAGCACCTGACGCTTGCACGGCCAGACTGCCAACCGCAGTCTCATCTCGCTACAGACATACCTAGAAAGATGTTCTGTTTTTTGCTTACGTCCTGTGGCGACCCTTCCGACAACGGAACGCTGGTTGCTATTTAGGATGCTAGGGCTGCAAAGCCTATGGGTATTCCATGAACAACGAAAACTTCTATCAATTCTCGACCCTGACGGTCCTCGCTTTACTGGTGTTCTTTTACGGCGGCACTTATCTGCTGACCCTACTGATCAAGGAGAAAAAGGAAAATACCGACGCCTTCATGGTGTCTAACCATCAGATCGGCTTTGGCCTTGGCGCCGCCAGCATGACCGCCACCTGGATCTGGGCTGCCTCTTTTTACGCCGCTGCGACCTCGGGTTATACCTATGGCATCTCAGGCCCCCTGCATTACGGGTTGTGGGGCGCGTTGATGATCCTGTTTATCTATCCCTTTGGCCGTCGCTTTCGCGAGCTGGCGCCCAATGCGCACACTCTGGGTGAGCTGATTCACGCCCGGCATGGCGCCTCCAGCCAGTTGATTCTTGCCTCCTCCAACATACTGGGCAGTATCATCAGCCTGATGGTCAACTTCACCGCATCCGGCGCTCTGGTCTCAGTACTCTCGCCACTCTCCTTTCAAGCCGGGGTGGTGATCGCAGGCGTTGGGGTGCTGTCCTACACCCTATGGTCGGGGTTCCGCGCTTCGGTCCTTACTGACTTTGCCCAGCTGATGGCGATGATGGCCATTGCCATTCTAATCATCCCCGCAGTGATGTTCGCACTCGGCGGGCCGGCAACGTTATCGGACGGCATGAGTCTGCTCACTCCAGAGCAAGCGAACCTGTTCTCGATGGACGCCATCCTCAATCAGGGCGCACCTTTCTTTGTGGCGGTGCTGGCCTACGCGATTGGCAACCAGACTATCTCCCAGCGGCTGTTTGCCGTGCGTGAAGACCATATCAAACCGACCTTTATCACCGCGACCATTGGCTACGGTGCGATTGTTATCGGCTTGGGCATGATTGGCTTGATGGCGCTGATGACCGGCATGGAGCCCATTAATGGCGACATGAACAACCTGATCCCGCAGATGGTCTCGATGTATCTTTCGCCGGTGTTCATTGGACTGTTCTTTATTCTGGTGATCGGCTCACTCTCCTCGACCGCTGACTCGGACCTTTCAGCCATGTCTGCGATTGTCATGGCCGATGTGTATGGCAAGAACATCGCTAAAAACAAGCCCGACCCGACCAAGATGCTGTTTATTGGCAGGCTGACCATGATTGTGGCGACGCTGATTGGGGTGATTCTCGCCAGTTTCTCCATGGACATTCTGATCATGCTGGTTTTCGTGGGTGCGCTGTGGGGGGCAATTGTATTCCCGGTGATCGCCAGCTGTTTCTGGAACCGGGTCACCAATACGGCGTTTACCTCAGCGGTGCTCGCAGGCTTGGTGATGTTCTGCATCGCACGATTTGAACTGGTGCCTATGGCCGGTCTGATGGCAGGGCTATTTGAGTTACTGGCCTCCGTAGGCGGTGGTGTGGTGCTTGGCCTGATGGCCTTTGGCTTCTGCGGTCGCCGTGTCGGCTTGATTGTCGGCGCACTCAGCGCCCTCGTCCTGGCCTACTTCTGTGTTGGCTTCCTGCGGGACTACACGGTGCTACTGGCCTCATTAATGGCCTACGGCGTCAGCACGATTGTGTGCATCGGCGTCAGCCTGATGAGCACCAGCAAGTTCGACTTCGCGCAGATTAATCAGGATGTCATCAACTATGACCCGGCTAAGCCTGCTACTCGGGCCTAAGCTCTCTGTGACAAGGGCTGGGTGATAAGGGCTGGGCAATAAGCCCTGTGTAAGACGTTGAAATCACTTCATCCGCTGGTGCGCCATAGCGCACCAGCCAAACATTAGGAAAACACATGCAAACTTTTATATTGGCGTTATATGTATTGATCTGGCCGCTAATCTCACTCTCCGTACTGGGCGTCATCGGCCTGGCCACACTAAAAGACATTCTTGCGGCGCGGCGCGATAAGCGGGAGCTGGTGTGAAGTAATACCGAGTAGGCGAAGCCAAAACAGAAAAGTTGCCGCTATAATGAGTCTTATACGCCATACTCGTCGTGGCGGCGATTCCAGCCATACGGCTCAGTTTGTGGCCAGCCTTCTGGAGAATCTTCCCAGGTTTCCTGACGGCCAAACGGGGTCAAGTCTAAATAGGTCCAGAGACTGCCGAGATATTCGACGCCTCGCGCCCCTGTAAAATAGCTGCGATATATGGTGTTGCCGTCACGAATAAATACACTGGCGCCGTGCTTTTCACCTTCCGCAGTCGTTACGCCAACATCATAGTTAAAGTCGCTCTCATAAGACGAGTACCATGGAATAGGATAAGCCCATCCCATACGAGACCGATACTGCTCGAGTTTTTCCAATGGGGCGCGTGACACCATCACTAGCGAGGTATCGCGAGCATGCAGGTGAGCCGGGTGAGTCATGGCATCGGCGACCCACGAGCATCCGCCACACCCCGCTTTCCAGTCAGGTGCGTACATAAAATGATACACAATGAGTTGACGGCGCCCTTCAAACAGATCGAGCAGAGACACCGGGCCGTTTTCGCCCTGAAACGTATAATGCTTAGCCACCTTCACTACAGGTAATTTCCTACGCTCAGCACTCAGTGCGTCACGCGCGCGGGTTAGCGCTTTCTCTTTTACAAGAAACTGATCCAGCGCTAATTTCCACTCTTCCAAAGATACGACACTCGGCAATGGTTGTTTAGTTATAGCCATGATCTTTCTCTCCGGTGTGTTCCATGTCTAGGCTTTGTACGAAAACTGCTTGCGCTCGACCATACGGCGTTAAAAATCAGCTCAAGATACTCATTTACCTATGTAAACTCCGTTTTTTCGCTGATTTTTGCCTTGTCTGGCCTTCGCTCAGCGACTTTTCGTACAAACCCTAACGTCGATCCGCACCAACACTTATAAACTTCGCCAACGTGCTGGCGTGCGTGATGCTGATCACTCACGCTGCCAAGCGCCGATTGTAGGCATCAAGGCATTTATGCCACGCTGGTCGGTCGTGACAGCGCGTTAAATAGGAAGTGACATTAGGAAACTCATCTAGAAGGTTTGTATGCTGTATTTGACTTAACGCCGCAACCATTAGAATGTCTGGATAGGTAAACTGGTCGCCAAGCAGATAGCGCTTGCTGATAAGTACGTCTTCGAGCACCGCGAGGTAATTCTTAGCCATCTCCACGAGTGCCGGACGTCGCAGCTTTGCCCACTCGGCATCCGCTTCAAATAAATCAATCACGGCAATTTGCGTCATCGGTGGCTCCACTGTATCCAGGGCAGCAAACGTCCATTGCAGGGCTTTAGCGTGTTCTGACTCACTCGTCGGCAGAAGCCTTCCTGATTGCTCCGCCAAGTAGATAACAATAGCCCCTGACTCAAAAATGATCACGCCATCATGGTCAATCGCGGGTACTTTGCCAAAGGGATTGATTGCCAAATAATCAGCGCTATGTAGCTCCCCAGCGACATCATCAAGCCCATTAACCTGATGAGGCAGTTCGCACTCCTCTAGTGCCCACAGCACACGTAAATCCCTCGTAATCCCCACCACTTGCGGCGTTACTTTTCCAAATCCATACATCGTAATCATCATTAATTTCCTCACGAAAGCCGATACTTCAAACGGTCTGTGATTGCATGAGCGAACTATCACTAGTCGTTCGAGCGTGAGAGAAATCGACAAGCTACAATGTATTTTTTATTCTCAATGGCCACATAAACGGCGCGAGGAGCGTAAACCTCATAGCCCACTCCGCCGCTACACTTATTTCTGCGTTAATCCGTAAAGGTATTGATATACAGCGCTTCTACTTTATCCCGTGCCCACTGCGTTTTACGCAGGAATTTCAACGACGACTTAATAGAAGGATCATTGAAGAAGCAGTTAACGTTGATCTCTGCGTACAAGCCGTCCCAGCCGTAACGCTCAACCAAACGCGTCAAGATCTTTTCAAGGCTTAAACCATGTAACGGATTATTGGGTTGTGGATGGCTCATTAGTAATTCCCAGTGGTATTTCAAACGCCCTGTCCAACATGGCAGGCGACAAGCCACGAATGTTAACAGAGGCCGTTAAGAAAGCACGGCGGAATAGCGTTCCGCCATTGGCAACGTACTCCTCTGCAAAGAACCAGCAATATTCGATACATTTTCATTCCCTGCCATGGTGATGTTGTTATTTAATCCAACGCTACCCTGATTATGTTTAAAGCAGCGTATATTTTATTACGCTGACTTCACCTACGGACAACTGCCATGGATGATCATCGCGCAAACACGCTGGACAAGCCCACCCGTGCGGGCTTGATTCTGCTGGCCGTGGTACAAGGGATTGCGCTTCTGGCCCTTCATCTGGCGATTGAGCATGAGCACTGGCTGGCCGCTGACCAGCGCTGGCTCAAGGCGCTTTATACTGTAGCAATCGCCCTGCCCGCGTTTTATCTAATCGGAATGGAGCGGCTACGTGATCGCCTCAACTTTCTCCCGCTATTGCTGGCCCCGCTGTTGTTTTGGTTGGGCTGGCACCTTGGCTGGGTAGAGCAGACGCCCGAACCGCTAGCGTGGGCACGGCATACGTTCACGTTTGCCTTTTGTATATCGCTTGGCGTAGCGCTTTTCATCCTGGCGCTTTTTTTTCGGAGTAGCGCCACTAGCAGAACCTGGCCTACCGCCTATTCACCGCTGCTGAATTACTCCTGGGAATTCACCCAGACGCTTTCACAATTAACGCTGTTTATTGGCGTGTTTTGGGGCCTGTTATTGCTGGGGGCAACGCTGTTTTCAGCTATTGGCGTGAGCTTTTTTGAGACGCTTTTCAGTGAACCCGTGTTTATTTACCCCGTCACTTGGCTGGTGATCGGTTTAACGCTAGTGATGATTCGTAACCGCTTTCGCCTGATTCAAAGCGTGCGGCAGATGAGCGAGGCACTTATCAAAGCGTTACTGCCGCTGGTAGCCCTTATCATTCTGCTGTTTTTTGCCATGCTCCTTTTTACCGGTGTGCAGCCCGTCTGGGATACAGGCAGAGCCTCCTGCATATTAATGGCGCTGATGTTAACCCTGCTGCTGTTCTTCAACGCGGTCTTTCATCAAGCGCATGGCCCGCAGCACGATTCCCCACCCTATCCCACCTGGCTACGCCGCCTTGTTTTGCTGGCCGTTGTGCTGCTGCCGGTGGGTAGCGTGCTGGCCGCTTGGGCGCTCTGGCTGCGTATAGATCAATACGGCCTTAGCCTGGACAGGCTATGGGCTGCCCTGCTGCAAGTGCTAACAGCAGCATTTACCGTAAGCTATAGCCTGCTTCTGCTGTGGCGCCGCCAGGCAGCACTTCCCAGCCTACAGCGCGCCAACGTTGGCCTGGCCCTGCTGGTGGCCCTTGTGTTGATCGTGGTTAACACGCCGCTGGCAGATATGCGCCACTGGGTTGCCGAGCAGCAAATCAAGCGGTTGCAGGATGGCCGCACAACAGCCGAGGCGTTTGATGTTAACTACCTGCGCTACCAACTCGGCCAGCCGGGCATCCTGGCCTTGCAAGCCTTGGTAGAGAGCAAATTTGCCCAATCGCAGCCTGAGTTAGCTCGGCGTATTGAACTTTCGCTCAGGCAAACCGAACGCTGGAGCCAGGAACCACTGGTGGATACTCAGAACCTGGATGACGTCGCCCAACAGTTCAGCGAAAGCCCTGACGGCGACACTCTCCCAGAGCCCTTGCTGAACCTGTTGGTTGAGCAGAATTCTGCCTGTTTAAGCCAGACAGAACCCTGCCAAACCCTACAGATAAGCAGCGGCACGCCCTTCCAGTGGCTGGTTTATGAACCTTATAGCGCGGTGGGCAAGGCGTATGGCGAGCACGATGGCGACTGGCTGTTGCTCGGCCATTTGATGCTACTCGGTACGACTCAGCCGCAAGATGACCTAACGTGCCAAACGACTCTGACTACGAATGATCTCGAACGCCTTACCGGGCCAGCCGATATCTACCGGAACGGCAACTGCCTTTATCACCTGCAGCCAACGATTGAAAACGCCAGGCAGCAGCTATCCGCTCAAGGTGAGGAAATATCAGGGGAGTAAGCAGATTGGCAGGTACTTCCCTATTAACGATAAAACTCAACAAAAAATCTTACCGGGCCCAACGGCTTGATGTGATGTTTTATCGTTGGCTCTACAACGCCATACCGCTCTGGGCTTAACTCGATGATATCCAGTGCTGGCTCTTGAATGGTGTATTCCAACAAGCCTTCAAGTACCACTATTTTTCCCCACACCCCCTCTTTGGTCGTGTGGTCATTCAACAACCCTGTGGGAACGCTCTCTTCGGTGAATTCTGGCGTTCTTTTATAGGGAGAAACATTGACGGGGTAAATCTTTCATGTTATCGGCTCCTTGTAGCCAAAAACTCGCCGTTTCCGACAGGCACGGTACACGTGGCGAAATCAGGGTCTGCGGAAACCAATGCCACAAAAGATAACATCTCTTCAGCATGAGACGTGGCATTATCAACCACCAGAAGCCCTCCTACACGAAGAACCCGCTTAATGTCGGGCCACCATTCCAGATACTCAGAACGCTCAGAGTCGAGAAAGAGAAGATCGATACTGGATGTGGAGCTGCGACCAAGTACGGCACCCGCCTCACCATGAACCTGGGTAATGAACGGAGCAAGGCCTGAACGCTCGAAGCTCTTCGCCGCAAGCGAACGTTTGAAATCGGATTGTTCAACGGTCGTCACATGGCCGTTAATTGCCGCTGCGGCCCAGGCCAGCCAAAGCGTTGAGTAGCCGTTAGACGTTCCAATTTCAAGCACGCGTTGAGCATTCGTGGCCCGAACCATCACGGAAAGAAATTCTCCCGTGTCACGGGTGATGTTCAACATACGGCGAGGCCGGTCGGTGATGGCCCTATCGTTGCTTACACCAAACTGTTCGAGTTCAAGTAACAGCGTTTGTAGCGATTCAGTCACGTTGCACTCCCTTTGTTTAATGCCGCCTTATCTAGCTCGCCTGTCACGCATCAACCATGCTTCATTCTTTCTCAACCGCCGCCGTGGCCGACCCCATCGCGTTACACTACGCTTGAAGTGATTTTCATACTTTACAGCAGAGGCTCACGTGCGTGCACTTTCCCGCAAAAAACAGATACCTGGCCTATATTGCCGCCGCCATCGGATCGGTGGCCTCCATCAACGCGGCCTCTTTCTACGCAGAGCTTGTGCAACCGTCTTGGGCACCGCCCGCTTGGCTATTCGGGCCGATGTGGACGACACTTTACGGCCTTATGGGCATTGCCGCTTGGCTTGCCTGGCGTGAACCCGGCGCCCGGCCCGCGCTTGTCGTGTTTGCCATACAGCTGGCGCTCAACGCCTTATGGAGCTGGCTCTTCTTCGCGTGGCAGTTGGGCGCTATCGCCTTTATCGGCGTGGCCGCGCTTTGGGTACTGATTTTGATGACGCTGGTGATGTTCTGGCGACTCAAGCCGTTGGCGGGTGTACTGCTGGCACCTTACCTCGCTTGGGTGAGCCTGGCCTGCGCGCTCACCTGGAGCGTGTGACAGCTTAACCCGCAAGTGTTAGGGTAATGGAAGCGGCGGAGTTGCTTGTCCCAGCAGGGCTGTAGTCACTCTTAGTCTCAACGGCACGACAACAGGTACAAGAGCCCCCTCCATCAAACGCCACTTGGGCAAAAAGGCATGTGAGGAGTGTTCTACGGGGGATCAAGGCACCCCTCAATCGAATTTTTCAAATAGGAGGCAAGCGCTGCAACGTCCTCATGCTTATCCTGCCATCTATCCTCAATTATCCCCAGATAACCTTCCCGAGCATATTTCAATAGCCTTGCATGGTCAGGAGGTGCTTGCCCTTCCGCCCACTCTGCCGCAGTATCTTTGGGAACAATATCGCCAATGGCCGCTGTCCGCCACATGCGTGCCAAGGTTAAAACCACGTTACGCTCATCGCCCGCAGCGTCGGCCAGAAGAGTGGGCAAGGAGTGACACATTGCCCGTCTAATATCAGCCATGGGCACAGGCTCAAAAACCTCCGCGGCGCTTCTTCCGTACAGCGAAAGACTGTTATCCCTTACCTTCTTCAGAACAATGGCAAGATCAGGATCACGGGCTGCTTCCGGAACACTTCCGGCCTCGAATTTCGCTCTCAACCACTCCCCGTAAACAAACTCAGCCCGAGGCGGAAATTGCCAAGGGACAACATCAGAAATTGTCACCACCGTCAGCTCTAACGGCCTGATAGCTTGAGAGTTCCCAATCGCACCAGATACGCCCATCAACCGAGCAACCAGGGCTTTTCTTTGCCATAAGCCAGGAGGCCTTGAGACGGCGACCAAAATATCTACATCACTTTCGTGCCTTAAACCGCCAACGACAGCAGAGCCGAAGAGATAAATACCGATGATCGAATCACCCAGGACGTCTTCTACGACTAACTGTGCCTGTATTGCTTCGTTTGTTATCTCTGGGATTGTCATATCCAGAATCTACTCTTGGTCTAACGTCCACAACAGGCGCTTGCCGCAAGCATTGCTTGGCTATGCAGGGTGATCGCTTGCCGCCCATACATTGCAGAGTCAGAGACGACGCCATTGACCTCCCAACGCTGCCTTAGAAGCCCTTCTTGAGAAAATCCAAGATTCTCTAGCGCTTTCGCAGAAGATTGATTGTCTGGGTCAATCTCAGCTTCAATTCTCCGAAGTCCCAATGAGTTGAACCCGTACTGAATCAACGCCTCTCCCGCCTCGTATACATAGCCTTTACCCCAACAAGAACGGCCTAATCCAAAACCGATCTCGGCTCGCTTGGATTCCTTGTCGTAGCTAAATAGCATGCATTTTCCAGCCAACTCGCCTGTAGACTTCAGATACACACCAAGTACAAGTGACTCTTGACGCTGCATCGAATCGTGGCTGTCATTAATAAATTCAAGTGAATCCTGAATCGTTGCCCAAGGAGCAGTGTGCCAATACCGCATGACCTCAGGATCAGAAAAAATTTCCAGTAAACTATCCGCGTCACCTGTTACTAACGGTTTAATGGTCAATCGCTCGGTCTCAATCACCGGAAAAAATAGTTTTTGTGCCATTAATATCTCCATGCTTACACATAACAGCGATGATGCAGATGCCTTGGTTAAGGGTCATTCCTCTTATTTTCCTGGGCTTTGTTGACGTTTCAACAATAAGATTTAGCCAGGCAGGGGGCAAGCTCACAGGATAAAGGTTCCTACGCCAATAGAAGGCGCGCTTGCCATGCCCCGACGGATACCCACGGATGAACACAGGACGAAGCTGAAACCTATCCTGCTTCAACCATGGACTTACCACTATGGACGACCGAATATGACATTGGACGGAATAACTATTATAGAAAAGGGAGCCATGACTTCCTGACGCACTCTACCTATCAGCTCAATTATAAATAGCGGGATTACCACGCATGAGACTCAAGCAACGTACAGCACTCATTACCGGCGGGGCCAGCGGCATCGGGCTGGCAACGGCCGAGCGCTTTCTTTCCGAAGGGGCGAGCGTGGCACTGCTAGACCGGGATAGCCTGGCGCTCGCCAGGGAATGTGCCCGGCTTGAGCGCGAAAGCGGCTGCCCTGTCCTGGGAGTGGAAGCCGATGTCGCCGAGACGACCACGATAAATCGCGCAGTTTCGGAGGTTGGCAATGCCTTGGGGCGAATTGATATTGTGATCAATGCCGCTGGCGTCAATGTTTTCTCAGACCCGCTCGAAACCGATGAAGCCACTTGGCGGCGCTGCCTGTCGGTCAATCTGGAAGGCGCGTGGCGGGTCATTCAGGCTGCGCTACCTGGTATGCTGGCCCGCGAGTATGGCCATATCGTCAACATCGCTTCAGTTCACGGGCACAAGATTATTCCCGGCGCCTTTCCGTACCCGGTCGCCAAGCACGGCCTGATCGGCCTGACCCGGTCACTGGGCATCGAATATGCGGCGCGCGGCATCCGCGTCAACTCTATCTCACCCGGCCTAATCCGCACGCCGCCCGCTCAGGCCTGGCTGGACAGCTTAAGCGGAGCCGAACGCCGACACCAAGTCGATCTATTGCCGTGCCAACGCATCGGTGAGGCCGATGAGGTCGCCAACACGGCGCTATTTCTAGCCAGCGACGAAGCACGCTTTATCAATGCCACCGACATTCTGATTGATGGCGGTCGCAGCCAGGTTTACCACTCGTGACGCGATTGCTAACTGGCAGCGATGGAAATACGACATAGGCGGGGCTCGCGGTACAGCTTGCCGTGCTCATGACGCTTGGGTGGTTGGGGTGGTACCAGCCCGGGGGATAAATCGACTCGGGCCGTTGAATGATCAAGCGCCCCAAGCAAAACGTCTGACTGGCGTTAAAGCAGGCACGTGAGTAGAAAGTTGTTGTCTACCGCCCATCCATGTACGATAATCTGTACAGTACAATATTGCGTACAGGAGTATTATTATGGATGCTATTAGCTATACCGCCGCCCGAAGCCACTTGGCCAAGACCATGGAACAGGTCTGCGAAGATCATTCACCTGTCATCATCACGCGCAGCAAAGCACCTTCGGTGGTCATGCTTTCGCTGGAAGATTATGAGGCGCTACAGGAAACCGCTTACCTACTGCGTTCACCCCACAACGCGCGCCGTTTGATGGACTCCATGGCCGAGCTGGAACAAGGTGGTGGCCAAGAGAAGGAGCTCCTGGAGTGAGGCTCATCTTTGCCGAGAATGCCTGGGAAGACTACTTGTACTGGCAGAAAACCGACAAGAAGATTCTCGGCCGCATCAATAAGCTGATCAAAGAGATTCAGCGGCAGCCGTTCGAAGGCGTAGGCAAACCCGAACCGCTCAAACACGGCTTTTCCGGCTACTGGTCTCGACGAATCAACGACGAGCATCGGATCGTTTACAAGGTGGCGGATGATGCGCTACTGATTGCGCAGCTCCGGTATCATTATTGATTTATGGTCAATAACGCCGCCAGCACGCACGGCTTTGTAGTGAAGGCGAAGCCGCTACGAAAAAAACGTCGCCGTGCCTGGCCTTGTTAAATTTGGCTCTTCGACGTTGGGTGTGGAATTTGTCTCCTGAGCTGGGCCAGAATAGGGGCTCCACAACAGCGGTAGGTATGGCATGGACGGCACCCAGATTCTAACTCTCGGCCTGGGCCTGGAAGCGCCCTGGGTCCTCAAGGACCAGCACCTGGATACCTCCGTGTCGCCCCACCGTCTGGATCTCTATGTCGAGGCGGAGCGAGGCAGTCTGTATCCCTGTCCGGAGTGCGGTAAGGCCTGCCAAGCTCACGACTTTGCCGACAAAACCTGGCGGCATCTGAACTTCTTCCAGCACCACTGCTACCTGCATGCTCGCGTGCCTCGCACGAAGTGTCCTGAGCATGGTGTCAAACGTATTGAGGTGCCCTGGGCACGGTCGGGCAGCGACTTCACCCTGCTGTTCGAGCAAGCGGCCATGTCGCTGGTCAAGGAGATGCCGGTGCTGGCCGTCTCACGGCAGTTGGAGATTCCCGACAAGCGACTATGGCGCATTGTGCATTACTATGTGGGCCGCATGTTGAGGGAGCTGGATTTGTCCAATGTGGCGACTGTCGGTGTGGACGAAACCGCGTCCCGGCGCGGTCATCGCTACGTCACGGTGTTCCTCGACATGCAGCGCAAGCAGGAACCAGTGGTCTTCGCCGTCCCAGGCTGCGGCAAGGACGCCATCAAGGCTTTCAGCGCCTTCCTGGCGACCCATGGCGGCGATACGACCAATGTGGTCGAGGTCGTCTGCGACATGTCGCCAGCCTTCCTCAGCGGGGTGACCGAGTACCTTCCCAAGGCCGAGGTCACGGTCGACTGGTTCCATATCGTGCAGACCTTCACCAAGCGACTGGAGGAGGTACGCAAGAAAGAGCGCCGCGAGCAGGAACACCCCAAGTCGCTGCGCTGGGCACTACTGAAGAACCTGGAAAACGAGAACCTGACACCCAAACAGCTGGCGGCGCTCCAGGAGTTGGTAGCCGATCAGAGCGCCACTGCCGATGCCTGGATAATCAAGGAAAAGCTACGCTGGATCCAGAAGGCCCCGACGCCCAGAGCGGCTCGATGGCGCATCACAAATTACCTGAAGGTCATGCAGGCGGCGGTGTCTAAAAAACCGCTACTGAAGGCGATGGGGAAGGCCCTGGCAACGCTTGAGCGGCACGCCGACGCGGTGGTCAGACGTTGGCACTCGGGCCTGACGAATGCAAGGCTGGAAGGGATGAACGGCTTGTTTCAGGCGGCTCGGTCACGCGCACGTGGCTATCGGAACGAGGCTAACTTCATCGCCATGATCTACCTGATTGGCAGCCCGGTGGGCCGCGTGTTCGATCAGGCCAAATCCACATGAAGTGACGAAGAACCTTAAATTTTTATAGCGCCATATGCAACAGCGGATAAGGCTTACCCTGGCCATCGACTGGCGACCGATCTGTCACTTTAAAGCCAATGTGCTGATAAAAACCTACCGCCTGTTCATTCTGCTCGTTTACATCGACCCTTGATGCTCCCTGCTCTTTGATAGCATGGGCCGCTAACATGGCACCAATGCCTTTTCCGCGTGCATCAGGTGAGATGAACAACATCTCAATATTACCGTCATGTACTCCACAGAATCCCTGAATTTCACCGTTACCGTTTTTAGCGCACCTTAAATCAACTGCGTCAAAATACTGCTTCAGAATTAACGGCTTTAACTCCTGTAGATCATCTTCAGCCAGAAAATCATGCGTTGCCCTGACCGACGCTTCCCAGACGTCTATCAGCTTAAGGTGATCTGCTTTTTCTACGATCTCAATATTCATCACTAAACCCGATTGAAAATTTAACGCCGCGTTAAGTGGTGAGCAACGC
>NZ_JBQSYD010000032.1:0-40338 GCF_052378905.1 Halomonas sp. AOP22-C1-8
ATTAGAGTAGTACTCGGAAAAGCCGTAGCCTGACTCGCGGGCGCTTTCCCGGATCAACGGAAAGATCAGCGTGCCCTTGGGGTCAGTCACCTGGGATAAATCCTGCCCCGTCGGACGTTTGGGGTGGGCAAGCATCTTCAGGTCGCCGCTGAGTGCAAACAGGTAGTTATCATCGACGCCAAAGCGCACGTCACGAATGGCTTCAAACGCCTGGGTTTTGGCTTCATCAAGCGAGAGTTCGCCCCGCTTGGCTCTTTCATCAAAATGCTCAAGGGTAGAAATGGCAATGTCTACGGCGGTAACCATGCGCTGCTCACGCTCGTGATAGAGCAGCGTTCGGCTTTGTAGGGCATTCACCGTAATCATGATGGCGAGTATCAGCCATAAAACGGCTACGCCAATCAGCCGTTGGCGGCGCAGAGGAAGCGCTGCCAGGCCGCGTCGGGCGGCGGACGTTGAATGCTCGGTAGTAGCGCCTGGTTGGGCAAAGGTAACAGGGGGCTGGGCGATCATGGTGCTCACTATGGCTTTTTCTCGTTTATAAAATACGTGTTCCCTTGAGTGCCGTGCTATTAATAGCGAAAGGGCACGCGGATAATACTAAAGTATTAGCCTGCGTGTCGTGCGCGACAAAACGCCGCGAATGCTAATTAAAGTGGACGGATTGTTAGCGGTTTAACGAGATAGCCACAGGCGCCATGTTACGCTGGCTTGAAAAAATGACCGAATGCCCCGATATCGTTGCTTCGCACGTATTTTTTGTGCCCCTATTTTTTTGCTGACAGGACATCTTTATGGCCGAACCGGCATTGTCTATCCGTGGCCTTACCAAGGTGTACGGCAACGGCTTTCACGCGTTAAAAGGAATTGATCTCGACGTCCAGCAGGGCGATTTTTTTGCCTTGTTGGGTCCCAACGGTGCAGGTAAATCCACCACCCTGGGTGTGGTGTGTTCATTGGTGCAGAAGTCAGAAGGCAAGGTGTCGATTTTTGGTATCGACATCGACAAGGACTTCGCCAAGGCCAAGTACCAGCTGGGCGTGGTTCCTCAGGAATTCAACTTCAACCAGTTCGAGAAGGTGCTTGATATCGTGCTGGCGCAAGCAGGCTATTACGGCATGACGCGCCGTGAAGCGCTGCCGCGTGCCGAGCAACTGCTGCGCGACCTGGGCCTGTGGGACAAGCGCAATGGCAACGCTCGCATGCTTTCTGGGGGTATGAAGCGCCGCTTGATGATTGCCCGGGCGCTGATGCATCGGCCCAAGCTACTGATTCTGGATGAGCCCACTGCGGGCGTGGATATTGAACTGCGCCGCAGCATGTGGGAATACATGCGCCGCATTAATCAGGATGAAGGCACCACGATCATTCTGACCACCCACTATCTGGAAGAGGCCGAAAGCCTGTGCCGTAATATCGCCATCATCAATCACGGTGAAATTGTCCGTAACACCAGCGTGCGCGAGCTATTGGCCGAGCTGAATACCGAAACCTTCCTGCTGGATCTCGCCGAGCCTGTCACGGCGCCGCCGGTGATCGAAGGGTTTGAGATCAAGCAGATCGAACCGACGCAACTCTCGTTGGTGATTCATCGCGGGCAGCAGTTAAACGATGTGTTCAGTGTATTAAGCGAGCAGGGCATGCAGGTGGTTTCCATGCGCAACAGCGCTAACCGGTTGGAAGAGATGTTTGTGTCAATGGTAGAGGCGGGCAATACAGCCATCGATCAGCGCGCCGAACCCAACAAGGAGACGCAAGCATGAATGCAACACAAACGCTCGTCGCGCTGTGGACGCTCGTACTTAAAGAGATCAAACGTTTTACGCGTATTTGGCCGCAAACGCTGCTGCCGCCTTCGATCACCATGGCGATGTACTTCATCATCTTTGGTAACCTGATCGGTTCGCGTATAGGGGATATGGATGGCTTCTCCTACATGGACTTTATCGTCCCCGGCCTGATCATGATGTCGGTCATCACCAACAGCTACTCGAACGTGGCTTCCAGCTTCTTCTCGAACAAGTTTCAGCGTTCGGTAGAAGAGTTAATGGTATCGCCCATGCCCAACTGGGTGATTCTATCCGGGTTTATCCTCGGCGGCATGGCGCGCGGCTTGGGCGTGGGCCTGATCGTTACTATTGTGTCGCTATTCTTCACGCGCTTAACCATCGAGCACCCGCTTTTAACCATCCTGGTGGTGGTGCTAACCTCGGCGCTGTTCTCCATCGGCGGCTTTATCAACGCCCTGCTGGCCAACAAGTTTGATGATATCTCCATTGTGCCGACCTTTATTTTAACGCCGCTGACCTACCTGGGTGGAGTGTTTTACTCCATTTCCATGCTGCCCAATTTCTGGCAGGGCGTGTCGATGCTCAACCCGATTCTGTATATGGTGAACGTCTTCCGCTATGGGTTTTTGGGCGTGTCGGACATTCCCGTTGGTTGGGCGCTGGCGGCTATTTTGGGGTTTATCGTAGTACTGTTTTTTGCGGCACTGGCCATGCTGGAGCGTGGCAAAGGCATTCGTAGTTAACCGCACGACCGTTTTTATCAAGAGAGCGTTACCCTATGGCACACCGCCCCGATACCTTAGAGCACGCGCCCTTGGGGCGCGAATCCGCCTATCCCGAGCTGTATGATGCCGGGCTGCTGTTCCCCATTCCACGCGCCGCCAACCGCGCCCCGCTGGGGATTGAAGAGGGCAAGCTGCCCTTTGTGGGTGAAGATGAGTGGCACGCGTTTGAGGTTTCCTGGCTGAATGCCCGTGGCAAACCCATCGTGGCCGTGGCCCGCTTTCGGCTGCCTGCTGAATCGCCCAGCCTGATCGAATCCAAATCCTGGAAGCTCTACCTCAACAGCTTTAACCAAACCCGTATGGAAAGCCGCGAGGAAGTGATTGAAACGTTGCAGCGTGACCTAAGCGCGGTAGCCGGTGCTCCGGTCAGCGTGGAGCTGCTCGGTGTAGAAGACGCTGAGCTTGCCCCACAGCCGCTACCCGGCGACTGCCTGGACGACATGGATATCGAAGTAAGTGATTACACGCCCAGCGCCGCCCATTTGGCGGTAAGCGATGAGGTTGTAGAAGAGACACTGCACTCGCATTTGCTTAAATCCAACTGCCCGGTGACCGGCCAGCCCGACTGGGGCAGCGTGATGATTCGCTACAAAGGCCCGAAGCTGGATCGCGAAGGGCTACTGCGCTACCTGATCGGCTATCGTCAGCATCAGGATTTTCATGAGCACTGTGTCGAGCACATCTTCACCGACCTGATGCAGCACGCCCAACCTGCCGAGCTTCTGGTGCTGGCGCGCTACGTGCGCCGCGGCGGGTTGGATATCAGCCCCTGGCGCGCCACGCCGGGCCTTGCGCCGCCAAGCCCGCTGCGTCTGGCAAGACAGTAAGCGACTGCGCTACAGTAGTGTCTAACTGATTGATAGGATGAAACCAAATGGATGGACTCACGCTACTTCACAGCCGTAGCTCAATGGGCAAGCTGGTTGAGCCTGCGCCCACTGCCGAGCAGATGGATGCGATTTACCAGGCGGCCCTGCGCGCCCCGGACCACAAAGAGCTGCGCCCCTGGCGGTTTATTGAGTTCACTGGGGAAGGGCGTACGCGCCTGGGTGAGCTGTTTGCCGAAGCAGAGTTCCAGGAAGACCCCAGTGCTGACGACGACACGCTAAATTCAGCGCGCAAAAAACCGCTGCGCGCGCCGATGATTATCGCCGTGATCGCCAAGGTAACGCCGGACCTGCCCAAAGTGCCCAAAATGGAGCAGGTAATTTCCGCAGGCTGCGCCGCCCATGGCATTTTGCTGGCCGCCCACGCGCAAGGGCTAGGCGCCATGTGGCGTAGCGGCAAGTACGCTTTTGACCCCGTGGTGCGCAAAGGGCTCTCTCTGGAAGAAGATGACGAAGTCGTCGCGTTTATCTACCTGGGACACCTGGGCGGGCGCCATAAGCCTTTGCCTGCGCATAACGTGGCCGACTTCGTAGAGCGCTGGGCGTAAGGAGACCAACCGCCATGCGCAAACCCGGTGTGCCTCACCCACGCTTGCCGCTGCCCGAGGGCCAGGAAGACCTGGCCGCCTTTCAAAAGTGGTTAAGCGATGCAATCCCTATGGTTGGCGCCCTGGGGATTGAAGAGATGTCGCTGCACAATCAATCGCTCACTTGGCGGCTCGCCCTGGCGCCCAACCTGAATGACAAAGGCACCGGCTTTGGTGGCGCGCTAAGTGCGCAAACCACACTGCAAGGCTGGTGCTGGGTAACGCTATGGCTACGCAAGCAGGGCATGGCGCGCGATGTAGTGGTTGCTGAAGCCACGCAGCGCTTTCTGGCCCCGGTAACGGGAGATTACCGCCTGGTATGCACGCCAGCAGAGCCTGACGGTGTTGAGAAGCTCACCAAGAAGCTAGCCGAGCGCGGCAAAGGCCGCATTGCGCTTACCCAACAGCTTTACTGTGGCGATGCGCTCTGCCTGGAAGCCCACGGCAACTATGCGGTGTTATCGAGCAGCGATACCTGATGGCAAGCCACTGATTCTGAAAAAGGCTTGCTATTTGGCCGCTTAAACCATAGTATATGCGCCGTTCTGTCGCGAAAGGCACAGCCTAAGTGATTGAACCAAAATGTGGAGGGGTGTCCGAGTGGTCGAAGGAGCACGCCTGGAAAGTGTGTAAGTCGAAAGGCTTCGAGGGTTCGAATCCCTCCCCCTCCGCCACAGAATATTAAAGGGGAATCAAGCATTTAGCTTGATTCCCCTTTCTCGTTTTTGGCCCTTGGGAACGGTTTTGGGAACAATTCTGGGAATGGCTAGAGGTCCAGGTGCTTCTCGATGAGCGCGGGGATGTCTGGGCCGTCGCTTCGTATCCACTTGCCGTAACGTTGCTGAATCATCGTGATGGTGGCGTGGCCAACGTGGTTGGCGATCCAGTGGAGCGGGACTACACCCAAGGTCAGTAGCTGGCTGATGAAAGTGTGTCGGCACTGGTTGGGGCCACGGTAACGCACGCCGGCGCGCTTCAAGTGCGTCTTCCAGAAGCGTTCGCGAATCGCGTTCTCGTAAAAAGGCTCGTTGTTGCGCGAGTTCAGAAACACCAGGCGCAGCTTTTCCTTTCGTACCGTGCGGTTGTCCCGATCGACGATTTCATAGACCCGTGGCTTCAGCTTGCCGGTGATGGCGTACTGATCTCGCAGTGCCTCCCGTGCCGGCTTGAGCAGGTGATGCACGCGAGTCGATCGCTTGGTCTTGGTTACCTTGAAACGGCTCCGCACCACAGCACGCCGGTAGCGGATAATCCCCTTATCCACATCCAGTATGTCTTCCCACGCCAGCGCCTGAACTTCAGAGATCCGCGGTCCATCGTAGAGCGCGAACTTGATCAGGTTGAGCTCCTGCACGCGATTGGTGGGCGTCTCGAGGATCTGCTGGATCTCGCTTCGCGTGAACGGATCGGGGTCTTCATCGTCGGGCAAGCGAATGGTGATGCCATGAGTAGGGTCGAAGGCTTTCTTGTTGCGCGTGGCGTAGAGCCGGAAAGTTTGCCGCATGATGCTGACGATCTCCTTGATCGTCTTGTTGGCCAGCCGGGCCGAGAGCTCCGTTTGAATCCACGCCTGCAGCTCGATGTGATCAATCGTGTCGGCTTGCTTGTCTCCCCATTTCGGCCGGACATGGGTCTCGGCTTTCGACAGAATGCCGCGATAGCTTGAGTAGGCGAGCTCGTTCTTCTTGATAGCCAGCCATAGATCCAGATAGTGACCGAAGCTGTTTTCTGTAAGGCGCCCGGATTCAGGAAAGTGCCGGGCGTAGTCGAAGGTGCCAGCCTCAATCTCGTAGTTGATGACGGTCACCAAGCGCTTCGCGTGCTCGATTTTTCTCTCTGTCGCTTTGCCGGATAATGGTTCCCGGCAAAGTTCGCCTTTCCATCGAAAATAGACGCGCACCGTATTGCCGCGTACTTCGACCCCCTCGGCCATAACCTATCCCTTTTTAACTGTAAAAATAAACAGTGTATTCCAGTTTGAAAGAGTAAGGAAAGCTTGGGCTTATTATACCGTTATTATGTGAAGTCGATAAAAACGCCGCTATCAAACGGCGCGTGACTCTGTCTTGTGCTTCCACGTTAGGAAGCGTTGGCGGATGCGGTGGAACGTAGCCGCCGCGGCTGGGTTATGGTCTAGTTCGGCTCGGCTCTTAATCTGGCAAGCAGCGCAGAGCCAATCCCGGGCATCTTCGGCGTTGTGAGTGCCATCGGGTAGGGCATTTTCCTCAATGCCAAACTTGGCGCGCCGGCGGCGGTCCAGGTAGAGCTGAAACATGGCATCCTGGCAGAGCATCGCGGCTTGCCGGGCAAGCTGGCCGCCCTTGATCTGTTCAGCGCACATGCCGCCCCCTTCGCTCGCGAAGGCTTTGGCAGTCCACGCACGTCGTCGCCCAAGGCAATGCATCGCGGCGGGGCTTGGGGATCTCATTACCGCAGTCTTCACACTCCGGGTCATGGTTTGGAATGCGCAGGGAAAGGCGACTGCTGAGCGCGGCCTCCATGCGTCGTTCCATCAGTTCGGCGGCGATGTCGGCGTTATCGGCCATGGTTATTGCTCCTCTTGCTTTTCGATGGCAGCAAAGCGCTGCATTAGCTGGTGGCCATGCGGCAGGTATTCGTGCAGCTCGCGATCGCTAACGGCTGACCACTCGATCACAGCCAGGGCGGCGCGGCGTAGGTCGTCATCCAGTGCCCGCAGGCTGGTGAGCTTCAGTGGCCAAGCGGCACTGTTATAAACGGCCAGCAGCACGTGGCGGCAGTACTGCGGTTGGTGGCTATCGCCCAGACCAACGTGGGCCAGGCGTTTCAACGCAGGCAGGCCGCTAGTGGCCACCTGAGTGCGGTAATCATCGGCGTTGGCTTCGGCAGCAATCATGGCCTCCAGCGCTTGGCGGTTACGTTCGCGTAGGCGTTGGGTCACCAGTGGCATTGCATTGTTAGTAGTCATCACAGGCTCCTTCATGCTTGAAACACCCAGCACTTCACGCTGCCGCCGTGTAAGCGGACGCGGGAGTTCACGGTGCGGTTGGAATCGATAAACTTGCGGGTCTTGCTGCTTTTCAGATAACGCTTCAGCTCGCGCACCTCCGGGGTGCGCAGCTTGTATTCGGCGCAGGTGCGCTCGAAGTCCTTCAGGTTGATCGCGATCAGGTCGCTGCCCTTGCCGTAGTGGTTCAGCAAGGGGTCATCGCGTAGGCCCTCGATGTAGTCGAAGGCTTCCCAGAATTCGGCGACCATGGGGTGGTCGGCATTGATGGATTGTTGCCGTTCACGGGCCATGCTCACTATGTGGCCAAGGGCAGAATCCAGCGTTTGCTCATCAAACAGGCCCAGCCCTTCCGGCCCCAGGCATTCCACCAGTGCCATCAACTGGCCGTGGCACTTGGCAATACGCAGCACTTTAATATCCGGGTCATCAGCAAGTTGGTCGGCATAGTGCCGGGCGCGCTGAGTGATCAACGCCATCAATGCGGCTTCACGCTGGGCAACCTGCAGGCTGAACTGGCTAACCTGCTCGATCTCTGTGCGCTCCAGTGCCTCGGCCAGTACCTTGGTCTCCTTGTTCTGGCCTTCCCGGGTAAAGTGCAGATGGCAGATACGCGTCTGAATCGCCTCACCGGCCTGTACCGGCGCGTTCTGGCTGATAACGATGCTGCCGCGAAAGGGCGGCTCGTAAGTGTCGTTACCGCTGTTCTTTACGCCCCGGGCGCGGATCGAACGGCCGTTAAACGCCGTTTTCAGCTCGTCCCAATCAAACTGCTTCTGCTTGGCGCCACCTTCCTGCTCGCGGTCGGATTCGATCAACACCACCGGCAGGTTGCTCACCTGGGCGAAGTTGCGCGAGCGTGCCGGCATGGTCGCCTTGCTGGGGTCGAAGCCTTCATAGTCGCGCCGGCCGCACAGCTTCCACAGGAACTCGATCAGCGTGGATTTACCCGCGCCGGCTTCGCCCACAATCTCCAAAAATGGAAAGCTGCCCATTTCAGCGCGGATCTGTTCGGCCAGCAGGCTGCCCAGCCAGTAACCCAGTGCCACCACGCCCTTGGTTCCAAAGGCGCCCAGTAGCTGCTTCGTCCACTCGGTGCTGAATGCCTTGCGGTCCGCATTGATCGAAAGTGACACCGATTGACTAAGGGTCTTTAACTGGCGGCGGGGGCCAAGCTCAAAAAAATCCTCGCTGTTGATCGGCACCACCTTGCCACCGGCCACGGCCAGGTCGCCGAACACATAGGCGCCGTGCTCTTTGCTGTAGCCGATAAAATCGATGGTCTCGACGGTTTTGATGTTGCCGATCTGATCCTGCAGCAGGTTATCCAGCTGTTGGCTGGTACCTGTCCACACCGCGCCCGGGGCTACGCCCAATAGGCGCTTTTTATACTCGGAGGCCGAGGCCAACTGGCCACCACTGAATGTGTTCTTGATCGGCGGGCGACCGTCCGGAAACTCCACGCGGTAGTAGTACCAACTTTCATCCGTGACCGTGTTGGCCTGGTAGTAAAGCGCCGTGGGGTAGCAGGTGCAGATGCGCTTTACGCTGCCGGACTGCTCTAAAGCCGCATCGCGCAAGGCCGGGTCAATCTGCCGCTGGTCTTCACCATCCAGCCCATCGGCGCGCAAGGCGCGGTCAAACGCGTCCATGTCCAACTTCCACCACCACAGCTGGCGTTTGAACTCGAACCAGAACTCACGCTGCTCGCGGCGCTTGTAGATCAGCAGCGCCTTGGCCATGGCCGTGGGGGCCAGCAGCAGGTCACCGTAGTAACGGTAGGTTTCCTGGTATTTCTCGGTAAGCTCGCCTCGCTGGTGGGCATCGTTCCAGTCGTGGCCACCGCTGGGAATCTGCGCGGCATGGCACTCCCAGCCCGCCGCCCGGGCGCGCTTAACGTGTTTGTGGGTAGCGTTATGGCCAGCGCGGTTGTTATCCAGCGCCCACACGAGTACAGGGCGGCAGGTGCCCGCTTTATGTGCTGCATCGGAAAGGGCGTTTAGCGCCTCATCCGGGTAGTTGCCGCAGCTCATGGCGGAAACCGCCGCAATGCCATGATGGTAAAGGGCGATGGCATCGAAGATGCCCTCGACGATCCAAACTTCCTCAGCCGCTACCAGGTCGCCTAGGGTGAGTGCCGGCGGGCACCACCACTGGCCCTTATAGCGCCCTACAAAGTTGGCCTTCTGCTTACCAAAGCGTTCCGGGTTATCCAGCAGGCGCTCCCAATAAGCGCCGCCGGGCAGCGGAAAGCGAACGGTGGCGGTGCCACCGATCTCCGGCTTCCAGTAGCTTTCTTGTGTGTACCAGCCCTGAATGCGGGAAAGCTCAAAGCCCCGGCCATCGCGCAGGTAGCCATCCGCCACTGGCGTGGTGGACGTGGGCTTGCCGTTACCCTTGGGGCTGTAGCGTTCGCTCCAGGAGCGGAACAGGTCTGGAAACAGCGCCTTAACATGAAGTTGCGCGCCGCAGTTGTTCTCCCGCGCGCACTTCAGCATCCACGGCGCTTCGGCGTTGATGTACGCCTCACGCTTACCGCACTCCGGGCAGCGCACCCGTTGCAGGTAGGGGCCGCGCTCAATCGCCTCAAAATCGCTGATTAAGCGCGCAACAATGTCCTGGCGCAGCGATAAATTCACGCTCGCCTCCTTGATGTCACAGTAAGTAGCGGTGCCGTTTAGGCGTTCACGATGACCTTTGCGCCTGCTTGATTGCTTGGCTAAGCAACGAGGGCGCAAACGGCAGGTCGACCGTTGGGTTGGGGATGTCGCTGGGCGTCAGCGTGTTACACAGCTCGAACCGAGCCTTACCCCGAAAGCCACAGTCGTCGTTGCGGCATTCCACGATCGCCTCCCTGTACACCGGTGTTAGCCCCTGGCTTTTGCGAATGCGCAGGTTCTGGTTGCAGTGCGGGCAAGGAATGCGGTGTTTGCTAGTCGTCATCAGTTCTTTCTCTCAATGGGGTAAAGAGCGCGGCCGCGGCCGGTGAGTCCTTGGGTGCCTTTGCGTAACCGCCGACGAAGTAGCCACTCGGCGGCGTCATCCAGGCATTGAAAATCCTGCTGTTCGCATACCTGCTGCAGCACGGCCTCCAACTGGTCATCCAGCGGAAGGCGTAGATCGCTGCGGGCGGGTTGGTCAGCCATACTTCAGTGCTCCTTGAGGTCCTCAAAAGGGCCTGCGTTTACGACGCCTGCTGGGGCATAGTGCTAACAGAGAGATCAGCAACGCCCAGCGTCTCCAGTGCTTCTTTCAGCACCAGTTGACGCAGCAGCGACGCCCGCTCGATGCCGGTGTAGTCCACCAGTGCATCAATCAGTTGGGCCTCGTACTGATCCAAATTGAGAGCGGCGTAACGGGTGCGCACACGTTTGGGGTCCTGGTACATGGCAAACATCCTTATGCAAGGCAGGTCATTCGGCGTTCAGAGTGTCTTGGTCGTACTCAGCGATGCCGCGAAGCAGCAACATGCGGCCGGCGGCCGACATCGAACGCATTTCCAGCTCCTGAATACGCTTCAGCGCTTCCCGTTCGCTTTCGGTGAGGTGAATCATGACGGGGCAGTTACACCCTTTTGGGGCATAAATTGGCTTTGGGGTAATGGTGTTAGCGGTGGCCATGAGTTAGGCTTCCTTAATAGAGTGAAAGACTTTGAACGAGACCTTGAGCAAAGCGCGTTAGCGCTCGTAAAGGCGCACCAGCTTGCGCTGCAGGAAGTGTTCATCCATGTAGGTGCGCAGTTCGCAAAGGGCGTCTTCTACTTCATCGCTAGAGGCGTTATGGGCCAGCATCGTGGCAGCGAGTTGGCCCACGGCCTCGGCGGTGGTGCGTTCTTCCAGCGCTTCAAGATCCGCCAGCGGGTTAGGCGTATTGGTGCCGCGCTTCAGCGCGATTTCGATGTTGCGGCGGGTGTGTTCAGAGCAGCGGTCGAGCTCGACCTCAATGCCGCGAAACAGTGTGGTTTGAGTGGTCGGCATAAGAATGGTGGCAATGATGGTGACCATGGCAGTGGTTTCCTTTGGTTGTAGAAATTGGGTTAACGAGTGCTGGAGCGACGACGGCACGCCTGGATTTCAGCCATGCAGCCAGTCGCCCATTCGAGGGGATTAACGATTTGTTGGATGTGAACGCGGTAATTGGAGAAGTAAGCGGGCGCGTGATTGAGCTGCTTAAAATTGCGGAGCAGTTGAAGGCACTCAGCCCAGCTTTCTCTAGTAAGCAGCGGAAGCTTCTTGCTGAGCGTCTTGAGGCAGAGCTCAATGCTTTGAAAGTCAGCGTGGGTGAAGCGGAGTTGAGCGCTCTTAAGCAGGAGAAGGCGCAGATAGAGCTTAACGATGAAATAAAGCGCCTTAAGCAATGGCACGAAGAGAAGGCTGGCTACGAGGAATACATAACCCCCGCGGGTGGCGCCACGTACCGACGTAAGCACCACGGCAGCGAGCGTGGTAGCGGACATCACCTTTGCGCAACCTGCTTCGAGAACGATAAAAAATCGGTATTGCAGCGAATCCCGGGTGACGGTGTCGTTCAGTTTAAGTGTCATCAGTGCGGTACCCCCGTGATGATGGAAACGCTCAGGGGCTTTATGGATATCCAGAGCCCTGAGTGGGAGCGGTGAAATAAAAGCAGGTGTGGCCATGGCAGTGGCTCCCTTTGCTATGTGTAGTGAAGTGAAAGACATTAATAGAATGGTTCATAAAAATGAACCTGTCAACGGAGATGGTTCATAAAAATGAACATCGGAGAGCGCCTTAAGGAAGAACGCGAACGAATCGGGTTAAGCCAAACGGCTTTGGCTCAGATTGGTGGTGTCGGAAAAACGACCCAGATCAAGTACGAAAAAGGCTCAAGCAGCCCTGATTCTGCTTATCTGTCGGCAGTGTCTGAGGAAGGCGTTGATATCTTTTATGTTCTGAAAGGGCAGCGCTTAGGCACACCTGATGCCCAGGCGCTTGGGCTGCCCGTAATCGAGCCTGGCCCAGACCTTGTGCCAGTAAAAATGTACGACATCGAAGCCGCAGCTGGGTCGGGCCGCAGCTTTGAAGGCGAACCAATCCAGACCATTTTGCAATTCCCTAAGAGCGAGTTGGCCGAGCAAGGCCTGGATGCCGCGCAGATCGTAGGTGTCAAGGTGCGCGGTGATTCCATGCTGGGCACCCTGGACGATGGGGATTGGGTGCTGGTCAACCGTGGCAATCGTGACCCAAAGCAGGAAGGGGTATTTTTACTGTTGGTGAGTGGTGAAAGGCGAATCAAGCGGGTGCAGCGTTTGGCAGGGGGCGCGCTGTATTTGATTAGTGACAATGAGCTGTACCAGCCCGAAATGATCAAGCCGCAGGATATGGGGGATGTGGAGATTCTTGGGCGGTGTGAGATTCGGATTGGGCGGGTGGTTTAACTGTAAAACCATTAAGACATAAAGGCAGCTTTGAGACTGCCAAAAAAAGTAAAACAAAGGGGCAGGGGATGGATGATATCTCTATTTTAGTGGGTCTGATTGCCAGTATTGCGACTTGGTTCTGGCTAGCTCGCTGTATGAAAATTAATGGTAGGCCATGGTGGCTAAGACATTTAACAGGGGCTTCACTTTTCATATTCCCCACGATTGGCCTCTCAATGTTTTTTGCAGGCGTTTTGGGTGTAACCGATGATGATGGCGTTCCCCTTGGGTGGAGTGGGGCGGTTATGGGGCTAGTCGTATCCTTGCCTATGCTGATTCCACTATGGATATCGTGGCGTAAAAGCAAACGACATAGCGTTAGCCATAAAACCGCTGACAACAATCCCAAACCAGCTACGGCGGCGCCTCAGACGAAGCCAAAAACTGAGCCAGCTGAAACGCTAGAGCAAACATTAGAAAGTAATCGCCAATCGGTTCGTGCTGCGATTCAACAGCGTAGCGGTAAGCGCCCCTCTTCTTATTTAGCGCCACGTCCGGTTTCTACTACGGGCAACCTGCGTTTTATCTATGAGGATTCTCAGGGAAATATCTCTACGCGTGAAGTTTCTAACTGGCGTGAAAAGGGAATTTACCTGGAAGGCTATTGCCATCAAGCGCACGATGTCCGCACCTTCCGGCGTGATCGAATTGTGGAGTTCCTGGAAGGCGAAGATCTGCTTTATACCACAGAAAGACGAGCGTCTCAGCGTAGTGATGCCCCCGATTCGGTACGTGATGGCGATCCTGAAATCACCTTTTCAGGTTTCGACGCTAAAACTCGTGACGAGCTTGAGAAAACCGCGAAGGCGCACGGGTTTATCGTGCGCAAATCCGTGACGAAGAACCTGGATTATTTTGTGGCAGGCCCCCGGCGTAGCGGCTCTAAACTGGAGGAGGCCGAAGATAAACCCGGATGCAGCGTGACCGATAAAGAAGGATTTCTGTGGCTGGTAACCACAGGTGAAGTGAAAGTTCAGTAGTGCATTTAACCTACGTGGGGCTATTGGTGATGGAGACATTAGGCAGTTAGCAGCGATCTAGCCTTTTAAGGTCTGGCGCCACGCAGTTGGAGCGTGTGAGAGTTTGCGGGCGGCTCAAGCAGATGCAGCGGTTGGTGGGGCATGCTGTACTTGACCAATGATAACGAGCTGTACCAGCCCGAAATGAGCAAGCTGCAGGATATGGGGGATGTGGAGATTCTGGGGCGGTGTGAGATTCGGATTGGGCGGGTGTGTGGCTGTAGGCAGCTAAGGGGTTTTCAGGTTTAATTTACCCATATGTTTAAGTCATGCTGTTTAGTGGGAAGTATAAAGCTATGTGACATAGGAGGAATTAATGCAAGATGATTTTTTTAAGCCTAGCAGAACTCAGCTAGGGGAAGAGGCTGAAAAGCAGATTAAAGAAAAGCATAAAGAAACCGATTACGATATTCGTGAATATCCAGTCGAAATTATTGTTTCTAAATTTTTAGAGAAGCTTGACAATGATCGCGCTGAGTTGTTTGTGCCTGATTATCAGCGAGAGATGGTTTGGAGTGAAACGCGCCAATCCAGATTTATTGAATCCTTAATGCTTAATCTTCCAATCCCTTACTTATACGTTGCAGATGTTGACGAGGGTGAGGATATCGGGCGAATGGAAATTGTCGATGGCTCTCAACGTATAAGGACATTGGTTAGGTTTTTAACAGGAGAGTTAGAGCTATCAGGGCTGGAAAAGTTAGATAAGCTTAATGGCTTAACTTTTTTGGATCTTCCCACCCCTCGTCGTCTGCGTTTCAATAGAAAGACTATGCGCATGATTGAGCTAATAGAAGTAGATGAAGATGCTCGCAGGCAACTGTTTGATCGCTTGAATACGGGTGGTGAAAAGCTCTGGACAATGGAGCAGCGGTTTGGCTCTAGAGATGGTTCATTTACGAGGTTTGTGAAAAGACTATCATCGGACCCTTTGTTCAGAGAGCTTTGCCCAATTAGCGAGGCGCGTGCGAAGCGCCGTGAATATGAAGAACTCGTGTTAAGGTTTTTTGCTTACTATGATGGCTATAAAACCTTTAAGAAAAGTGTTGATGAATTTCTTAATGAATATCTCAGTGATCAGAATAGTAAAGTATTTGATGAGCAATTGTATGAGTTTAAGTTTAATAGCGTGATGGCCTTTGTGAGAGATAATTTTGAGCATGGCTTTAAAAAGAACTCTAAAAATATGTCTGTTCCTAGAATTAGGTTTGAGGCCATATCAATTGGTATTGCTCTAGCGCTAGATGTTGATCCGAGTTTAGAGGTTGAGGATATAAGTTGGCTAGATTCCAAAGAGTTTATTCATCTGACTAGGTCTGATGCTAGTAATTCGTTACCAAAAGTAATTGATCGTATTCATTTTGTTAGAGATAAGTTACTTGGTAATGAGGTTGAATATGCTGACAGATAATGAAAAAAAATATTTTATCGATGAAGCTTATTTGTCTTTTAGGGATAGGTGCGTTGAAGTTAAGCAATATATGAGTTTTGTGTCATTAATTGGGGATAATGGTTACGACCACTTGGCAGCAGTTAATGGAGGAGTGGCTCTTGGTGGTATATTAAAACCATTGATTAAAATTGATCGTGATTTAGAGAAGACGCTTCGTTCAAGTGGTTTGTTGCTGCTTTATAATCTTGTAGAAGCTACTATGTCTAACGCTATTGACGCCATCCATAAGGTTATTAAAGAAGAGGGTGTGTCTTACTACGGCTTGAGCGATAATTTGCAGAAAATTACTGCTAATCATTTTAAACGAGCGGTTAATGGCGACATTAATAATGTTTTCGATGAAAGCGATCATCCTATCAGTATGGCTATGGTCTATATTGGCTATGATAAGGAAGGTCTTTTTTCAGGAAATATTGATTGTAGGGAAATTAAGAAAGCGGCAAAAAAGTATGGATTTCACAGCCCAAGGCCTGACAGTGAGAACAGAGTTATCTCTCAAGTTTTGTATAATATTAAAGATAAAAGAAATGCTTTGGCGCATGGAAGGAACTCCTTTTTAGAGTGTGGGCAGGATATAGCACCAGATGCACTGCCATTAATGGCTCATCATACAATAGTTTACTTGAGAGCTATTTTATGGTCTGTTTCATACTATATACGTACAGGTGGCTATAAAAAGCTTTAACTACATTTTAAGATGCTTGGGGTGCCCCTTGTATGTGTTCTGAAAAGCTTTCTCCAATGATCTCTCCAAGCCTTACTGGTACTGCGTTGCCAATCATACGCCCTATTTTTTTAAATAATATTGGTTGTTCAGGGGGAGTGAAAAAATAGTCTTTCGGGAAAGATTGCAGCATTGCGGCTTCACGTAAACTCAATGCCCTATCTTGCTCTGGGTGGCCAAATCGACCATTACCAAAGCCATAACAAAGTGTAGTCATAGTGGGACTAGGCTCTTCCCAGCGCATGCGGCCGTATACGCTGGGGTAGCTCACTCCGCTTTTTTTGGTATGACACTTTGCTACTAACTCTTTAGGCCAATCTTTCCAACTGCCGCCAGGCACTGAATGCTGAATGCGCTTCATATTCAATTCTGACAGCGTGGCAGCTCTATGTAGGGGGTCGTTTGGGTTTAAGGCGCCTGCTGCTATTGGCTCTAATTCGCCAATGGCCTCTTTTACAGTGACAGGGGTAGAGTGAGTAGTTGGTATTAGTTTAATCGGCCCCATTTTGGAGGCTAGCAGTACATGCCGACGGCGATTTTGAGGTAAGCCGTACTCAATGCACTTTACAGTATCCGCCCAGACGTAATATCCCTCGTCTTTTAGAGATTCTACGAAGTCGTGATAAATCTGGTGCTTGGTGACCGAGGGGACATTTTCCATGGTGACCAACTCGGGTTGAGCTTCTCTAATCAGTCGCGCGAAAGCACCCAGTAAGGGCCATTTCTTGTCCTTGGTGGTGTCTTTGCCTTGATTATAGGTAGAGAACGGTTGGCAGGGCGCACAGCCTGCTAGTAAACGTAGAGCGTTCGGGTCTTGGTACCAGCCGTTGATATCGTCACCCGTTATCTCACCAACGTCTTGCCTTATGAATTGGGCATGATTGTTATGCTCATAAGCAAACCGGCAGCTTTCTTCGATATCGTACCCAGCGCGCACAGCAATACCCGTCTGGCGTAAGCCAGCCGTGAGGCCTCCCGCACCACAGAACAAGTCCACTGCTTCAATCATCCAACACTCCTCCTAGCGTGTCGCCATTCTATATGTTTTTTTGCCCGACATCGAGCAGCAATTTTGAGGTTGTATAGAACTGTTGTCAGGCGTGACATTAGTCTTAGCTTTCCTGGCCGCCCCCTTATCCGTATACGCCACCATCAACTCATCCCAATTCGTCGTATAGCGCGAGCTTCGGCTCGCGCAGCGTAGGTGCCAGGGGGCGTTCTTTTCCTGTTCCTTTTCCCATTTTTTCGTTTAGCGCATCCATGGTGGCCATCAGCTGCTGGCTGCGCTGGCGTTCTTCTTCCGTTTGCGGGGTATCCATCAAGCTGAGCTGTTGGCGGTGCTGGTCGAGTCGATAAAACCAATCATAATTTGCCTTACCTATTGTATAAGACTGTCGCTTTATACAGTATTGGGCTCTGGGAGCGCGACAGGCAAACACTAATATACGTCGCGTAATATCAAAAACATCAGGGCAAGGGCATGCGCGTAAACTACTTGGGGCCAGCGGTGGTGGGGGTTAAACACCCAGCGGTAGCGGAATTTGATCAACGGCGATTTTCACCCAGTTATTTTTTAGTCGAGGTGAGCGAAGAGGCGACACCGGGTGGGCCGTGGATGGAGGGAGATGTGCTGGTGGTGGATGAAGCGCGCTCGTTTGGCCATGCGGATCTGGTGGTGGCCGAGGTGGAAGGGGAGTACCGGCTGTTTAAATCGCATCGGGTGGGCAGCCGCTGCCGGTTGCTGCCGCCAAATGGCGGTGAGGGGTGCTTTGTTAATACGGAGCAGTTCAAAGGGGTGGTGGTGAAGCAGGCGAGGTGTTGGGCTTTGTAAGCAATCTCTTACAAACGTGACGGTAATATCTTACATCGCGAAGCTGCATTGTCTGTTAGGTTGAAGGTGCGCTTGGATGCGCGAGCCGGATGGAGCCAGCTTTGCTGTAAGGATACGGATACCAAAAACCCTCGGCCAGTGGATGGCCGGGGGTTATATATGAGGGGTAACAAGCTATTAGGTCAGGCGGAAAACTGACTTGTGAGCAGGTTTCTGTGCTTCTTCAGCATTCAAATTGGTGGTCACCTCACCCTGACGTTTTGCGGCAAGGTAGCATTTACGTGCAGCCTGAATGGTTGCTGCTTTGCGCTGCTGAGTGGTGTGGTCATTGACGTATAAATGTATAGCATGTTCCTCGCTGAGAGGTATAAGGCGTTAGACCGTTGGCAACGAAATATGCTCCGTAGTTGCGGTAAAGCCTTCTGTAATACAGCCCCCGCCTAGACCTGTGCGCTTGGAAGAGTGGTGCCATCAATAAACGCTCGGCTACCAAAATAATGCCCATGCCGCCTCCTGAAATCGGGGCAAGTATTATGGCATGGAGATAGCTCGCTTATCCTTTAACCTCACATCTAATCTGCGTACCAAACCCACCATCATTCAGGCTATGAGTAACCTCACTTACCACCCAAGCCGTGGCATCAACCTGCGGCTTGTAGCCATTCACGCTTAACGGAGACTCCGGCAATATATCCGCTCGCCCTCGTGCCAGCGTTAGCTCAAATTCAGCCAGCCCACGTTGAATGCGCTGCCATTCAGCGCGGGCGGCGGCCAAGGCGTCGCCTTCTGTGGCGTAAGTGGGGCGCAGCTGCTTGGCATTATCATCCGTGCCAGCCAGCACGGTTTTACGCTCTGCGCCGCGCGTATCGTTCCAGTAGGCTTTCACGCCGCTGTAAGCGTCGCGATCTGTCACGCTATAGCGGTGCTGGTCGCCGTCGCGGCGGGTGAGGGTAATAGCGGGCATGGCTTGGCCGCTGGCCGTGAGGGCTTCGCCTGCCGTGGTAAACAGCATGCGCCCGGCTTTGATAGCGGCAATGGCATCGTGCCGTTCGCCCAAACGGGTGAGAAAATTCAAGTCGGACTCTTCGGTTTGGTCGATATGACCAATGCGGATGCCGTTCAGCACGGCAGCCACCACCGGCTCCAGATCGTTGCGGCCAGCAATGGTGGTGACGATCTCACCTAAGGTCAGGTCGTGCCAGCTTTGGGTTCGCTTGCCGGGTAGTTGGCCGCGCATATCCGCTGAGCGGGCGCGGATGGTGAGCTGGTCCGGCGTGCCGGTGTGTTGCACTTCATCTACCGTAAAGCTTCCCTTATCCACCAGCCCTTCATCCTGCCAGCCAAACGCCAGCTGCAGCTCGGCACCACGCGGGGGAATGGCAAGCTGGCCATCGTGGTCGGCCAGCACAATATCCAACTGGTCCGCTTCCAGCCCGCGCTGCTCGCGTAGCGTGAGGCTAATCAAGCGGCCGTTAATGCGCGGCGTAATGTCAGTGCCCGCTAGGGTGATGCGGTAGCTGGGCTTGGGGTGGCGTTGGTTCATACATATCCCCCGGCTAGGCGCGCCACGCTGGGCAGGGCTAGGCGGCCGATTAGGTCGGTACGTTCGTCATCCACGTGCTCGAGCGTGAGATTAAATTCGATCTTCTCAGCCGCCCCATCGCGGAAAAAGTGGCTGCTGGTTTCTTCTACGCGGGTTATCACCCACAGGCCGTACTGGCGGCCGGTGCCTTCCACTAGCGGCCAGGCGTTGCCCTGGTCGGCCATATCGCGGATCTCATCCAGGCTGAAGCGTCCGCCGGTGAAGGTGGGCAGCAGGGTGCCTGAAAGGGTGATCGTATCTTCGCCGGGGCCTACAAACTGGTAGGCGGGGCGTTCTCCCACACGGGATTGGCTAGCGTGGCGCCACTCGGTGATGCGCTTCAGTTCCTGATAAGGCACGCTACGGGTTTCAAACACAAACATGCCAAGGGCCATCAACATGGTGGGCGTCTCCTGAGTGAATGGGGTTAGTCGAGGTCGCGCATTGATGAACGTTGTCGCGCCTGGGCATCGCGCTGGGCGTTGGTAATGGCTCGCTGCACTTCTTGCGCTACGTATTGGGCAAGCTGCTGTTCGTTCATGCCCGGGGCGGGCGTTACGTTGATATTGATATCGCCCATAGTGAAGCCGCTGCCTGCTTGGGCAGTGGGCGCGTTCAGCGGCGGCCGGGTGTCGAACTGAATGGGCGCGTGCTGCTCGATGCTGGGCATGGCCGCTGCGGGTAGGGCGGCGGTGCCCAGTGCCAGCCCGGCACCGGCGCGGGTTATGCGGCGGGCTATTTCTTGCACACGTCGGGCGGGCTCATCGCGTTGGGCGTCCAGCCCGGCGTTCAGGCCGTCTACCGTGTAGCCGCCAAGCTGGGTAAACACGCGGGAAGGGCTGTTAATATCCAGTACATCAGCAAACCAGCCGCGCACGTTGCCAGCCAGGCCTGTCACATGGTCACGCAGCTCGCCCAGCTTTCCGGTTAGCCCGCCTATCAGGCCATTCACCATGGCACTCCCCAGCGAGCTAAACTGCTCGGGGATCTGTACGCCCAACGCAGAAAGCGCATTGGTAATGCCCTGATACAACAAGCCCAGCGGCGACCAGTTCATCAGCAGCTGCGCCACCGCGCCAATGCCCTCGCCAAAGGCGGCCTGCACTTGCTGCCATAAGCCTTGGAAAAATGCCTTGATAGGCTCCCAGTAGCGGTAGATCAGGTAGGCCGCCGCCGCAATGGCGGCGATGGCAATGCCAATCGGGTTGGCGAGCAGGAACATGGATACCGTACGGAACACGCCGCCCAGCCATAGAAACGCCTTACCCGCCATCAAGATCTGCGGGCCTACCAACGCCATGCCGTAGCGCACCATGGCAATGGGGCCAAGAATGGAGGCGAGCATTAGCGTTAGGGCGCCGCCTGCTGTCACCAGCACGGCCAGGATGGCGACCACCTTGGCGATGGTACCGGCTAGGCGCGGGTTGTCGTTGATCCACTGGCCCACGCCCCGGGTAATGGCCGTGACGTTCTGAATCAGCTGGCGTAGCGGGCCTTTGTTGGTCTCGGTGATCGAGATGCCCACTTCGTCCCACGCGCTACTGAGTGATTTCAGGTCGCCGCCAATGTTATCGGCCATGGTTTTGGCCATGCGGGCGTTTTCGCCCATGTTATCGCCCAGAGCATTTATAATGTCATTCAACTGGCCACCGCCGATGGCGTTGACCAGTTCCGCCATGCCGCTGCCAGCCTCGACGCCGAAGATGTCCTGCATGATCGCTTTACGTTCGACGTTGCCCAGGTCCGCCGTGGCTTGGCTGATGTCGCGCAGAATGTCGGGCATGGCGCGCATGTTGCCGTTGGCGTCGGCCACTTGCAGGCCGATGTTCTCGATAGCGGTGGCGCCCTTGGCGGCGGGGTTAGTGAGCCGGTTCATCATCGCCCGCATCGTGGTGCCCGCCTGGCTGCCTTGGATGCCAATGTTGCCCAGGATGCCGGACATCGCGGCGGCCTGTTCCATGGTCAACTTTAAGTCTTCAGCGCCCCCCAGGTACTTCATGGTTTCGCCGAGCATTTCCAGATTCACGTTGGCTCGGCTGGCGGTGCCAGAGAGGATGTCCGCGACGCGGCCCATGGCACCGTCGGCTTCCATATCCACTTTGAAAGCGCCGGCGATGTTAGAGGAAATATCCGCAGCGCGGCTTAGTTCAGTGTTATTGGCGAGCGCTAGATCCAGCACGTCACGCATTGAGGCGCGGATCGCTTCGCTGCTCATGCCTGCACGCAGCAAAAACTCCTGGCCACCGCCTACTTCGGCGGCGCTAAAGGCGGTAGAGCCGCCCAGTTCCCGGGATTGTTGGCGTAGTGCCTGGTAGCGCTCGTCGTCTGCTGTAAAGCGGCCAACCGCCTGCAGCGTACTCATCTGCTCGCCCCAGGCAACGCCGGGTGCCAACAGCCGTGCCCCGCCATACAGCGCTGCGCCGCCGCTGGCCACCATGCCCGCACCGGTACCAGCCATACTGCTGCGCATGCTCATGGCGCGGTCGTACTGTCCTCGGGCACGGGCAGCGTTACGCTGCTGTTCGGCCAGACGTTTTAGGCGGCGCTGCTGTTCTTCCACCGCGTGGGTGGCTTGACGCATATCGGTGTTGAGGCGGCGCTGGTCACGGGCAAGGTCAGCAGTGCTCAGCCCATTGTTCTGCAGAACGGTACGCAATCGCTGCAGCTTTTGGCGTTCATCATCTGAGCGTTGGCTGAGCGTACGCGCCTGGGCGATTGCCTTTTGACGTTCTGCCCTCAGCGAGGCGGTGTCACCTTCGTGGGTGCGCATCTGTTGGGAGAGGCGGCGAATACGCTCTTGCTGCTCGCGTAGTGCGTTGGTGGTGTCAGTAGACTGGCGTGTCAGCGTGCGGAAGGAGTTGACGTTCTTTTGCGTTGCTTGCAGCTGCTTTAAGCGCTCGCGGTTTTCCCGCATGGCTTGAGACGCGCCTTGGGAGGCGCGGTCAATAGCCCGTAGCGGGCGGGTGGCTCTATCCACCGCATTGAGTACAACCTGAAGCTTTAAATCCCGCGCCACGCTAGCCTCTGCTTTCCGGTGGTGTGCTGCGCTTGCGCGCCCGTTCGCGCCACGCCATTAATTCCCGCAGGCTGAACGTGGCGCACTCTTCCGGCGACCAGTGGAAGACGATAGCGAGATCCGCCATCGCGTCTTCCACACAGCCGGGCAGGTTTATTCGGTCACGCCCCTGGCCCGCTTCGTCAGCAAAAAACCAGCGATTTCACCGCCGCATTGCACAAGATCCGCTGGGTCCATCTGACGCACTTCGGCAGCGGTAAGCGAAGGGGAAGAAAGGCGCGGGATCAGGGTGATCAACGCGTCGGTCTGCATCTGCAGTACATCGGCCAGCGAGACGCCGCGCAGCTCGCCAGACTTGGGCTTGCGCAGGGTGATGCTGTCAATGGTCTGCTCGCCGCGCTTGAGGGGGGCGTCCAGCTCAATGGGCTCGGTGACGTTTGGGTTCCTGGTCTCGGTTTTGGCTTGGTCCATGCTGTTTCTCCGGTGCGGTTTGATGTTTGGCGTTAGTAACCAGGTGGGGTGGGATTAAATACCTAGCCGACGGCGGCGGGCTGCTAGGCGGTCTTCGCCGTTCACCTTGAATACGCCGTTCACTAAATCGATCTCGATTTTCTCGGTGCCATCGATGGTGAGCTTGTAGTAGCTGAGCGTACTGGTGACTTGGTGCTCGGTGTTCTCGCCTGCCTGGGCATCGCCCATATCGATCTCGGTATGGCGGCCGCGCATGACCACCTCGACGGCAGAGGCTTCATCGATATCGTCGCGTTCATAGCTGCCGGTCATACGCAGCATGTCGGCATCGATGCGGGAAGAGCCGAAGTTATCGAAGATGGATTCCACTAGCCCGCCGACCGTCCACTGGCAGGTCAGCAGGCCGTCCTGACCCATATCGATACCCACAGCGCCGTCCATACCGCCACCGCGCCACTCTTCTATCTTGCGGGTGAGGGTGGGTAAGGTGACGGACTGGACAATGCCCTGCCAGCTGTCGCCGTTGCTGAACAGGTTGAGGTCTTTAAGCTTTTTAGGGAGTGCCATAACGTGCCCTTACGCGATGGCCGCAACGCGCTCGGCGAAGTCGGCAAGGTAGGAGTCGGTAATGCGCTGCTGAAAGCCCAGGTCTTCAAGCGGCGGTACCGGCGTGTAGTCGTAATCGATGCGCAGCTTGCCGGCCTTGAGCGAGGTCTGGGTGTTTAGGTCCTCGTTCAGCCAGGCGCTGGCATCGACAATCAGCCCCAGGGTTTTCAGCTCGCGGAACTTGGCGTTGAGGCCTTCGATAATGTCCCGAGCAAGCGAGGCGTGCAGAGGCTTGTCTACGGCCCACAGGTGGGCTTCCGCCACGGTGTCGGCGAGGATCTGCGCGGTGCGGGTATAGTTCTCGAACGGGAATAGGCTTTTCGGCCCGGCGCAGGTGCGCGAGCCCCAGAAGCGGTAGCCGCTCTGGTTAACCAGGGTGGTGACATCGGCGGCGTTCAGCAGCCCCGCATCGGTGTCTGGGCTTTGCAGATCCCAGAACACGTCTTTGCTGATGCCGGTAACGCCATTGACCACTACGTTACTCAGGGTTTTGTGCCAGCCCACGGTTTGGTCGAGCTTGGCGCGCAGGCCGAGTGCGATGGCCACAGGGCTGATATCGACCGTATCAGCGTCGTCGGTATCAAACGCCTGCCACTGGGGCCAAATGACCATCAGCTCGCGGGCGCCGAACTGGTCACGGTAGGCCGTTACATCGGTAAGGGTGTCGCACCCGTGGGCGTACACATAACCAAAGGCGCGCAGCCGCTGCAGCACCGACACCATGGCGGTGGCCACTGGCTGGGTATCCAGATACGGCACGCCAATGATTCGCGGCGTCACGCCCAGTTTTTGCTTGGCGGTAAGTAGCGCTTGCAGCCCAGTGCGCTGGCCTAGTTCGGTAGTGGTGCCCACCACGTTGGCGGTGGTTTCGTCGGCATCGATGCCTTCTTCTACTCGCACCACCACAATAATCGGCTTCGTCTGCTGGCTAATGGCGGTGAGGGTGTCTTTCAGCGTGCCCTGAATACCGGCGTTGCCAATGGCGGTATCCACATTGGTCACTAGGGCTGGCTGGTTAAGGGGGAAGGTGTTGGCATCCGCATCGGCAGCGGTGCAAACCACGCCAATCACCGCCGTGGAGACGGTGCGGATGGTACGCGTACCGTCGCTCACTTCAGCAACGCGCACGCCGTGGTGGTATTGATCAAGTGCCATGGTGGCTCCTGCGCAGGTATCGATAGTTAACGCAGGTATCGTGCGGGGGCTTGGGGGAGGGTGGTAGCGGTAGTGGGTGTGAGTGGGGCGGTTTACACCAATAGCGTATATGTTAGGTTGTATGCGGCGAGACGGCATCAGCGGCCGTAAGCTTTTACTACCGTTTAACAAAGTCGTTAAAGGATACAACCATGTTGAAAAGCACTAGTAAGTTCGAAGTCGTTGAATTGATTTATAAAAAAGAGCATTCATCCGGAGGCTTTGCCATCGCAACCGGGTATTGGGAGGGAGATCGTGAGCGTCTCGCGACCGCCTGTCGTTGGTATGAGGACGAGGGGATCGGGTATCCCCAGACCTTTGGAAAACCTCAGTGGATGCTTCTGCCGGCAGAGTTGTTTAGTGTCGATGATTTACTCAAGCTTCCTGAACATCGTATCGCTGAGTTACGGTTTGCCTGACAGCTAGGTCAACCTTGATAATACGAAGCCCGCCAAACATTGGCGGGCTTTTTGCGTTTGACCAGGCTTACTGCTCGGGCCGATACTGGCTTAGCTGCTCAATGGCGTGCTGCGCCGCCTCCTCGGCCGCTTCGATGGTTTCTGCCCGGCTGACTGCCGCTTTTCCGCCCAAGCGGGTGCTTCGGATAGCACCGAGCGCTTGCTCCCATTGCTCAGCAGTCGTCACGATGGACTGCGCTGCCGTCGCAGCGTCGACGTCGAACATCGCCATGTGATCTTCTACGCTGGGCGGCACCGCGTTTGCATCTTTACCGTTTTCGAGCCAGGCGGTCGCTTCCTGCTTGGCCAGTAGGTACTCCTGATCGATGTAGCTACCCGGAGATACGAACGCGGCGCGGGCGTTGCCAGCCGCAGTGTCAATTTTTTTGCTTAACTCGGTACTGAGCGCCGCTAGCAAAACAGATGCAGGGATTCCTGAATCCAGAAGCTCATCGGCCTCCCAGTTGTTATAAATTTTCCCTGCATAGATGATTTTGTTAATACGCATCTAAAGCTCCTTTATGCGGTCAAATCGACAGTAGATGTAACGTTGATCGGCTGACCATCGGTAGCCAGCGGTTTATTGATAATGCATTCGCCAAAGCTGCCCATTGATGCGGCAAGGGTCACTCCATTTACGGCGAAGTTCAGAGTGAGCCGGTTACCCAAATCAATGAATCGTGAAGCGCCCGTGCCAGATGGGTCATCGATATTCAGGGTGTCGAGGGAAACGGAATAGTTTCCTGCAATTGAGCTGGCCAAAAGGGCATAGTGCTCACTCAGGATAATATCGCCGTCCGACCAAACGAAGTGCCCAGAGCCCACAGGGCGGCCATGGGCGCGCCCAATAAAGGCACCCCCAACGCCGATACTGAGCTTCGGACTATTTGCCGCATCAAGCCCTTGCGCGAGTTTCAAAACCACTTTTTGACCGTTAACGGCGCCTCCATCCTCAATAGCCAAAAAGTGCATGAGCGAATTATTACCATCGACACTCGTGGTAACGACTGGCTCAATAATTGGTGAAGCACCCGGGCCGCCGTAACTTCTGAATGCCACGCGGTTTCTTACTTGATGATAGATATGTGAAGAATCCTCCCTTCCACGAAATTCATGCACTTGTCCATTATGTAGTCGAATGGTCACAAACGGGATGTCACCGGAGCGCATCAACGCCTCTCGGATAGTTGCCAGAGGCGCACTATCGCCACCACTATTGCTGTCACTCCCCAGTACGGCGTCAATGTGATAAGTACGGGCTAGGTTCGGGATCGCTTTGACCGCCTCACTAACTTTCTGATCAATGCCCCGCATCTTGTTCGCGACTTCGCTGGTTAGCTTATTGGCGGCGCTAACCAGTGCCGTGATTTGGCTTTCTAGGCTCATGTAGCCTCCTGTTCCGTAGTGCTGTTTTGGATAGTGGCGGCGCCGTTGGTAAAGGCGTCGGTTAGGGCGATGAGGGCGTTACTAAGCTTCTCTTCTTGCTCAGCTACCTGGGTTTTGCTGGCTTTCTTTGCCAGTTGCTCGCTGATTGTGGTCGCGAAATTGGGGTTGTTGCCTAAGGCGTCGGCAAGCTCTGCCAGCGTATCGAGGGTTTCAGGGGCGCTGCCGATCAGTTGCTGAATACGTGCGTCGATCTGCTCGGTGGTGAGCACATCGGTTTTGTTCGCTTTGTTGCGTAGCTTGCCGTCGATCACGCCGAGCGTGTGGGTCACCGCTTGGCGTAGGGCGATGAGGTTTTCATCAAAGCTCATTTTGTGGCGTCCTCCTGTGCGGCGATCATGCCGCCGTGGTAGCTAATGGCGTCGGTGAGTGCGGCCATCACGCTGTCGATTTGCTGGGCGGCTTGGCGGGCTTCGGCCACTTGGGCAAGGATCTCCGGCGATAGCGTGCCGGGTGGCCCCTGCAGGCCGTGGCTAACTACCTGAAAGCGCGGCGGCGCGGGTAGGCGCACGGTGACGCTGCGGGCGGGCATGGTGATGGTGAGGCGGGTGGCGTTAGCCATGTATCACCCCCGGCTGTAGCTGGAAGCGCCCTTGCAGCAGGCTGAACACGTCGCCGTTGGGGAAGGTGATGCGCAGCTCGTAGCGGGCGCCTGCCCAGTGAGGGGCTATCGGCCCGGCGGTTTGCTCGGGGCGAATGTGCAGGTTAATGCCGCCCTGTGCCGGTTCCAGCTCGATACCGCTACCGGTTTCGCAGGTGAGCAGGGTTTCGCCCTGATGGCTGACCACCATAAGGATGGCTTCGCAGCCGGTGAGGTCGATCGGCGTGGCATGGGTGTTGGAATTGCCATCGTCGCTGGCCCAAGCTGCGCTAAAGCGGTACGTGGTACCGGCCACCATGGTGAGCGTGGGGGCTTGAGTACTCATGCGCGCTTCTCTAGTTCCTGAACACGAAACAGCAGATCCACCTGGCGGGCCATGTTGTCGACGATAGCGGCCGCGTTGGCGGTGTACTGTTCACCCCAGGCAGCCAGCGAGAGATTGGCCCCTGTCGTGACGATGGTGACGGCGTCGGCCGGTAGGGCATCCAGGCGAAGATCAAAGGCTAGCAGCAGCGGTACGTTATTAGAGACGTAGGCCAACGGCTGCTCATCTGACCAGATTGCTAGCAGCGTGCCGTCTTCCAGCTCGAAACCTACCTCGCGCACCCAGAACTCCGGGCCATCGCCGTCCACCACGCCGGTGACGTGGAGCTGCCGGTCGGCGGTTTTCTCGCCATCGGCAATGGCAATACGACGGCGCTGGTTGCCTAGCGAGGTGTGCGAGGGGCTGGGCGTGCGGCCTTGGTCGCCGAGCACCATGTGGGTAATGCGTGCCTGTAGGCCATCGCCTTCAGCGTTAAAGACCGCGTTTAGCCCGGCGAGGGTGAGCGTGGGAGTCAGGGCCGTCATGCGTATGTCTCCATGGAGTAACGGGCCACCGCTGTGGCGCTAAAGGTGCAGGCCACGGCTAGCGGGGAAGTGGATAGAGTGGCGTCTTGGGTTGCCGTGGCGGTGTGGCGAGCAACACCAGCCGTACGTTGCGCGGCGGCTACACCAATGCGGCTGGTTGCTTCTAGCGGTGGCGTCACGGCGTTGGCGGTGTCACGGCGAACGGCTGCGCTTTGAAGGGCACTGGCGGCACCGATGCCTGCCGCGTATTTGGCACCCACCTTGAAGGTGTAGTGGCTGCGCACGTTCTTGGCGTTGTCGATGGCGTGGCGTAGCTGGGTGTAGAGCGTGTCGCTGAGTAGCGCGGGGGCTTCGGGCGTGAGGTTTTCGTTCACGTAGAGCACGGCGCTGAACGTGCCCCGTGGCAGGTTCGGTGTGGCTTCAAACCACTCGGTTAGCTCTACGCTAACGCCTAGCGATTCCATGGCCAGCTCCACCGCTGGGCGGGTGCCTTTGATGCGGTGTAGCTCTGCGCTGTTGGCGATCACGCGGCGCTTTATGCTTTCTGGCCAGGTTTCGTGCCACTGGTCGACTGAGAATGCCCAGGCTAGGAAGGGCAGAAACTGCACCGGACAAGTGGCCGGGTTCCAGAGCGTGCGCAGCGGTACCGGCAGCGCGAGCGGGTGCGATGCGGCCAGGCGCGATTCCAGGGCGGTGCGGTTAGGGGGCAGTAGATCAGTCATACGCCCTCCGCCTGTAGAGTGATGCCGGTGCAGTGCGGCGCCTGGTATTTGGCGGCGATGATCTCGCTAAAGCCTTGGAGCGTGATGCGCTCAACGCCTTCGACGGTGAGGGCGGCGTGGACGCCTGAGCGGGTGATCCAGGCACTCAGACGGTGGCGGGCATCCACATAAGCCGTTAGCTGCTGCCGGGCTTGCTCACGAATCACCGCAGGGTCGGGGCCATCGCGCAGGGCGAGCACGGCGCTGATGCTAAAGGGCAGCAGGGTGGCGGCCTGCACGGTGACGCGATCCGTCAGCGGGCGGCGTTCATCCACGCGCTTGCGCACGGCTTCGAGCACCGCTTGGCTGGGCTGGCCACCGTCTTCCCGGGAGAGAATGGTGAGCACGACCTCCACCGGCTCGGGGCTGGCCACCGAGACATCTAGCACGCTGGGATGGGCGCTGATCGCCTGATATTCGTAAGCTCCGCTGGGCCCTGCCACCGATAACCCCTCAAACGCCAGCTGGATGCGGGCGCGGTAGTCGCGGTTGCTTTCAAGTGTTGGCGGTACCGGTGGAAGGGCGGTGGGGTTGCCTTCGTCCAGCACCAGGCGTTTTACGTTGAGGTTGGCCCCGAGCTGATCAAGATCTTCATCGTTTGCAAAGGCGATCATGCAGGCCCGTGCGGCTTCGTTGATACGTTGACGAAGTAAGAGCTCGCGGTACGCGTTCTCCTGCAGCAGTTTGACCGTTGGCTCGGATTCGAGAGCGAGCAGCTCGGCAACGCTTTCCCGCTCCTCTTCGGGGTGCAGGGCAACCAATTGCGCTTTTCGTTCAGCCAACAGAGTTTCATAGTCCAGCGGCTCAATGATGTTGGGCGCGGGTAGCCGGGAGAGGTCAATCGCGTTGTTCATGCGTTCCCCCTTAGCGGCACCGCGAGGCTAACGCTTTCGCCGTTATCTACCCGCCGGGCAGTAATCATCAAGTCAAAGCGGCCGGGCCGCTGGGTGGATACTTGCCGAGAGACTTGCTGTACACGAATGCGTGGTTCCCACCTCATCAAGGCCACCACGGTGGCGGCATAGGCGCGCAGAGCGGTGGGGCCGTTTAATGGTTGGTCGATCAGCTCTGGCAGCAACGAGCCGTACTCTCGGCGCATTACGCGGGAGCCAATAGGCGTGGTGAGAATGTCCGCCACGGATTGCTGGATATGGGCCAGCGAATCCAGCCGACGGCCGTTCTGTGCGCTCATGCCCGCCATTACACCGGCCCCTGGGTATTGGCGGGGCCGGGTTGGATGCCGCTGTGGGCATGGTCGTGCCCAACGTTCTTGCCGTTATGCCTTAATCCACCGCCTTGCTGTGCATAGCCGCCTTCACGGTTCAGCTCACCGGTATGCTTAATATTGCCCTGCCAGGTAGTGCCGCCGGGCGCGGTGATCTCAATGGCACCGGGTAGGCGGATGCGCAGTACGCTGTCAGTGTGGTCGTACTCGAATAGCCCTTCATCGGGGAACAGCCTGCGCCAAAGCGCGGCGGAATCCGCAGGGGCTGGATGCGCGTTGGAGAACAATCCGGTCAGCACCACGCCAGCAGCAGGGTCGCCGCCAGGTGAAAAAATGATGACCTGCTCGCCTTGGGTGGGCGGGTTCCAGTCCCGCGTGGTGCCCGCGCGGCCTTCGAGCCACGGCAGCCAGCCGGTGAGGAGCTCGCCGGTTTTGACGCGCACGCGGGCAGCGTCGTGATCCACCTCGGCAATGGTGCCGAGGCGGATCAGGTTGTGCAGCAGGCGGAGAAGTTCGGGAATGTTCATGCCGCTATCGTGCGGCGGCGTGGCGTTTGGGCGAAGCGGCGGCAGGTGTGAGTGGGTGGATTTACACCGTGTCCAGGTGGGTGAGTACCGATCCCGCAATGTGTTCGCGATCCTGGGCGGTAAACCCGAGTAGCTCGCGCTGGGCATATTCGACGCGGGGGCCGTCGCGGCTGACGCGGTCGCGTAGGCCGTATTGGTGGGTCTTGGTCAGACGGGCGACGTTGCCGAAAAAGCCGACTACGGCGGTGTCACCTTGGTTCGTGGCCTTGAGCCACCGGGCGGTAGAGAGCTTGCTGAACATGGCGCGGCGGCGAATGCCGCCTTGCTTGGCGCGTAGTGACGGCACCTTTCGAGGGGCAAAGGGTGTGCCGTCCGGGTTCGTTTGGGCGCGGATACGCTCGCGCTGACGACGGCGAAGATCTTGCGCGACCTTTCGAGCGAGCCGGCGGCGTTGCTTGGCGTCCAGTTTGGCGATGAGGGGGCTCAGCCAGTCGTCCAGCGCCTGAATGTCATCACTCATCGCCGTTGCCCCATTCGGCCACGAGTGTGTAGTCCGGATCGGTTTCGCTATCGCGTATCAGCAGCTGCCAGCGAGCGGCGGGGCAGCCGGTGGACTCGAAGCGAGGGAGTGCGTGATCGACCTTTATATGTCCGGTGTCGCAATCCACCTTGGCGAGCACGCGCTCGGTAAGTTTGACGCGTAGGGCGACGTCCACCGATTGATTACTGAGGATCTCGGCTTCGAAGCTTACCGCCTCAGTTGGGTCGGCATCCGGTTGGTACTCGGCCAGCCACTGCAGCAGTGGCACAATGAGGGTATCGAGGTCCGCGCTAAAGTCGGTGAGGACCAACTGCGCCGTAAACTGGTATTCGTGGGTGAGGTTGGGGCCCCGGCGAAACTCGATACTGCCTTCTTCCACAAAGGTGAGCAGCCGTTCAGGATCGCGGGCGAGTATCGGTACGGCGTTAATCAGGTGTGTGCGCAGCAGGTGGAGTTTTTTCATCGGCGTTCTCGTGGCAGGCAATAATGGCGTCTACTTCGGCGGCGCACTGCGCCCATGCCGCTTCGGTGCGTTCAAGCTGCAGGTGCAATTCGCCATTGGTGAATGGGTTACTGGCCGGGAGCGTGCAGGGGCTTGGCGTCGCGCACTGATTCGTAATAAGCAGCGGCGCCGGTGATGGCGGGGCGGTGGCGCAGCCGGTTAACAGCATCAGGCAGGCGAGCAGCAGCCCAGGCGCGTAGCGTCTCGTTTTCACGGTGAAGATCCTCAATGATGGTCAAGCGGTCGGAGGCGGTTCGCGCAAGCGCCGCCTGTTGCTGGGCTAAAGCGCGGCGCTGGTTGGTCTGGCGTAAAGCGTTATCCCAGAGCGCATCAATCACGACCTGATGCTGGGCTTCGCGTTGGCGGGATTCCGCCAGTTGCTGTTCGGCAAGCTCGGCGCGGGCCTCAGCGGCGTGGGTGCGTTGCCACAGTGCCCAGGTCACCAGCAGCACAAGTGCCAGAATGGTAAGGGCGGCAAGTAGTCGGCTCATGGGGAGGGCGCCTGTTCCAGCCCGGCCAGACTCAATCCTGAAAGACAAAGCTCCCGTTCGGTAGCGCGGCGTTTCACCAGGCCGTTGAGTTTTCGCCCATCGGCATATACCCAGCGGCTTAGCTCATGGCAGGCGCCGCGCAGGTCGCCCTGGTTGAGCTTGCGTAGCAGGGTAGAGCGGGCAAAGTTGCCTTCCCCAACGTTGTAAACGAAAGATGCCAGCGCGGCGCGGGTGGGGGCGGGCAGATTTACCCGGGCGCGCCTGTCGACCGTGGCGAAGGCGTCGCCCAAGTCTTCTTCAAGCAAGGCGGTACACGCTGCCTGGCTGAGCGTTTGCCCCATGCGCACGGTGGCCGTGTGGCCATAGCAGATGGTCGGAATGCCCACGGGGTCGTGGTAAGCCGTGGGGTGGTAGCCTTCGTAGTAAGTCACCACGGCGGTGGCGATACTAATGGCACCGGCGGCGAGGCTAACGCCAATACGTGTTTTAAGACCCACGACGGTTCTCCCAGTAGTGGCGCAGGCGGGTGAGATAGCGGGGTACCAACAACCCGATCTGCAGCGCGAGGTATAAAAGCGTTAGCACCGTGACCCAGTCGGCAGGCGTCATGCCGCCCACGTGTAGCAGCGAGACGACGGCGGGCGGTGCAGCCTTGGCGGTCTCGGTAGAAATTTCAAAGTGATGGCTCATGCGGGCCTCAGCCTGTGTTAGTCCCACAGCTGCACGCGGGGTGCGCTGTGTTGGGGCTCGGTGATCGTGGGCAGCGTAATGGGCGTGCCATGAGGGAGTATCGGCCCGTGTTCGGCCAAGTCGGGGTTGGCTTTCAGCACCTGTTCGGTAAGCCCTTGGGTGCGGCCATAAACGCGGTAGCACACCGCGTCCAGCGTGTCGTTTTGCTGGGCATACACCACGGTCATATCAGCTCGACCGTGCTATGCGGGCGGCCCTCGATCTCGCTGATCGCCCAGGTGGCGTCGCGTCGGTAGCTGGCGGCGGGGTCGGTCAAGCGCTCGCCGCGGTCGCGACCACTGTTGGTGGCGTCATAGTCGGCGTAGCGTTCGATCAGACTGGCGTGGGCCATCGAGAATACGGCGCGCAGGTAGAGCCCGCGAAACACTTCCGGCGCTTGCCAGAGGGGGATAGGCAGTGAGTCCATGGTGGGGTAGCCCGCGTCGACCTTGGCCTGCTGCCAGTGACGCAGCGTGCGGTTCACCGTAGCTATGGCGGCAAGCAGCGCGCCTTCGATGCGGGCGCTGGTGATGGTGCCATCCAGCCGGTGGCGTTCACGGAAGTCACTCGGTTGGATGTCCGGCCAGAAGCCGTTGTTCTCGATGCACGGCTCCGGCGTTTCTTTCGTGGGTGTACCTGCAGAAATGAAACTGCTCATCGGGTTCCCTCGTATTGTGAGCCGCTAAGTAAAAGGGGGTGGGCGGCGTTTCGAGCGTGGGCCGTGGCCTGACTCTCACGTCGCGCCCCCTGACGTCGGCGGTCGACTCGGTTGGCCTAGCCGGTGGGCTTGGCGACGTTCTGTTTCAGCTCGCGCTCGAGGCGCTCGATATCTTTCTTCACGCCCACGCGATCATTGAGCTCGAGCGCGCGCTGGAAGTGTTCGAGTGCGGCGGTGGTTTCGCCCCGGGCGCGGTGGCCGTTGCCCAGCGCCTTGTGAAGCTTGGCGCGGATCTGGTCGTGCATATCGGCGCTTTCAGTGAGGCGGTCGATCTCGATCAGGGCGTCCACCAGGCGGGCATCACCTTCAGCCAACGCCAGAGCTTGCTCGGCTGATTCTTCGACGAGTATGGCGGCGGTGGAGCGCTGGAATTGATCGCCCGGCTCGAGGCCATGAGCAATGGCGTAGCGAGCGATGGCGAGTGCGCCGTCGATGTCTCTCACGTCGATTCGCCAGAGCATGACGCGCATGATGACTTCGTCCTGGGCGCCCTGGCCGGTTTCGAGCACGCCAGTCACGTACTCGGCGTAGTTCGGCAGGATCTTGCGCTTCACCTCGATCTTACGTTCGACGGATTGGATGCTTTTCAGGCGGCGGTAGTCCTCAAAAAGCTGCGCTTGCATTAGATCGAAGGCATCACCGCGCATGGGGGCGTCACCGGCGTCCGCCGCGGCCTGGGCCGCGGTGACGCGCTCGAAGTGTTTGCGAATCGAGCTGGTCATGATTACTCCCCGGTACTGGCTGCGGGGGCGTCGACGTTCTCAATGCCTTCGATGAGACAGCCGTTACCGTAATCTTCGATGACGTAGGCGTCGTTCGAGCTCTCGTAATTGACCAGACGCTTGCGCTCGGGCTTTTCGATCAGATGACGACGGCGCGAGCCTTCCTGCCAGTAGATGGAGAGGTTGTCGAGGCTGGTGATGAAAATGGCGTTGTCCGGCATGAACGGCACTTGGATGGCGTTCTGCCCACCCATGCGTTTCTGAGCCATGATCAGGTCGAGTGCGCGTGATTCGGTGGGCTGCTCCCACTCGTTGATCTTGGGCAGGTATTTCTCGGTCATCATCGAACGGCCCACCAGCGCGACGAGGTCGGTGTTGTCACGATGCCAGGGGTCGATCAGTGAGTTCACGGCCTCGAACAGCAGCGCGTCCAGGTTCTGGAACTCCTGTCCTTTCCCATACTGAATGCCACTGATGACACGAGCTGAAGCGTGGTTACGGTACTGCTGCAGCCAGCCGATGTTCACATCCTGCAGCATCGGGTTTTTCGCACGGTCGGTCTGCTTGGCGGCAGAGGTTCCGTTGAAACCGATCATGATCCGATCCAGCGCTTGCTGACGGACGATGGCATCCCGCACGCGCACTTGAAAATCCGGAAACTTGGCCCAGGCATCCAACTTCGCCCAGCTGAGGAAGGTATCGAACTCGGTGGAGTGGCACTCGTAGTCGTGTGCTTCGAGGTTGGTTGGGTCGATGGGATTGCGGTCACGCTGGCTGACATCGGTACGGCCAGCGATGGGGCTACCGATGCTCAGGCCAAGCTTCTGGCCCTTGAGGTCGCGCACGCCAACCATATTGACGCGACCCAGGAACTCACTGGATTCCTGGATCTTGGTCTCGAGGGTTTGCTGCACCGTGGCGTCGATCTCGAACGCGGAGAAGGCATTTTCGGCACCGTTGAGCTGGGCGAGCCGCTTGGCGTAAGTGTTGAGTTGCTTGCGGGTTTCGTTGCGCATGGTCTCTCTCAGCAGTCGGTTTCGTAGGCGTCACCGCCGCCGGTGGCTTCGCGGCGGCGCTGGTGGCGTGGGGTTTTATCGAGTCGGGTATACAGCTCGTCGAACCGGGTTTTCAGGGCCTCGTGTGCCTCGCTCAGCTCAGTGAAGGCGGCGGCGGTAGGGCGCTTGGCAAGGTCATCCGAAAGGGCCGCGTAGCGCGTTACGAACAGGTCGAGCGTTTCCTCGAGCTCGGTGCGGAAGGCGGCAAAGCCCTTGTCGCTCTTGGCGTCGTGCTTGGCGAACAGCGCTTTCACGCGCTCGGCCAGCGTCGGGCCTTTTTCCTGCGGCTCGTTGAAGTCGAAGGTGGTCTCGATGGCCTCGGAGAACAGGTTGTCCGGGCGCTGCTTGCGGCTGGCCAGTGGTGATTCGCCGCCGCTCTCGACCTGCTGGGCGCTGAACTGGAGCATCGATGTGCCGAGTGATGCCGGGGTGTCGGTGACGGCCAAGCCGACCAGGTAAGCTTCACCGGTATCGGCGAAATCGAGATCCACCTCCATGCTGGTGTAAACCTTCTGGCGTTGCTGGTTGAGCGTCTTGAGTTCCTCGGTCGGGTCGATCTCGGCGAGCAGTTGTAGCTTCCCTTCAGCGTTTTTCTCCGTTTTCAGGGCCGTTACGTCACCGTAGCTTTTGAAAGGGCTATCCGGCATCACGCCGCGAATGTGTTCCAGGTTGATGCGACAGCCGTATTTATCGGGGTCGAAATTGGCGGCCATTTGTTCGAGCCACTCGGCGGAGATCTTGCGGCCGTCGGTTGTGGCGCCTTCTGTAGCAATGCGATGCCAGGGCATGGGTGGGCCTCGGTTGGTTGGGGCAGTGGCAGGTGGTCAGGTTCCGCGCCCAGGCGTTTGCGCTCAATGCGCGCTGGGTGTGAGTACCGGTATCGACCCCGAGCGGGGCGGTCGTGTCCTTGCGCGCGCGGGTACGCTGGCGGCATGACACAGATCGCCCACATCGACGACGACCAACACCGCTTATCTGCTCGGCACCTTTACTGGATGGGGTGGCGGATCGCGCGCATCGCGGAATTTCTGGACGTGCCCCGGGCCACCATCGATAGCTGGAAAAAGCGCGGTGGCTGGGATGAGGCCTCGCCTAGCCAGCGAGTCGAGGGCGCGCTCGAGGCGCGCATGGTGCAGCTGATCTGGAAGGACGCGAAGGAGGGGAAGGACTTCAAGGAGATCGATCTGTTGGGTCGACAGATCGAGCGGCTGGCCCGGGTGCACAAGTACGAGGGCAGCGGGAAGGAAGCGGACCTTAACCCGAATATCGAACGACGCAACGCAGGTGAGAAGCGCAAACCTCAACGCAATGATGTGGGTGACGAGGGTGTTATCCAGATCGTCGAGGCCTTTGAGGCGTCACTGTTCGATTACCAGCGCGGCTGGTACCGGGCGGGGCAGCATGAGCGTATCCGGAACCTACTCAAGAGCCGCCAAATTGGTGCCACCTGGTTTTTTGCCCGCGAGGCTATCGCGGATGCGCTTGAAAGCGGCAAGAACAAGATTTTCATGTCCGCCTCGAAAGCCCAGGCGCATATCTTCCGGAACTACATCATTCAGTTCGTGAAAGAAACCACAGGCGTGGAGCTCAAGGGCGACCCAATCGTGTTGGCCAATGGTGCGGAGTTGCATTTTCTGGGCACGAACGCCAAGACGGCGCAGGGCTACCACGGCGACACCTACCTGGACGAATATTTCTGGATTCACGGCTTCGAGCAGTTCCGGAAAGTGACCAGCGGGATGGCGATGCACAAGAAGTGGCGCCAAACCTATTTCAGCACACCGAGCAGCGTGGCCCACGAGGCGTACCCGTTCTGGACCGGCGAACGCTTCAACAAGCGTCGGGCAAAAGCGGATCGTATCGAGATCGACGTGAGCCACTCGGCGCTGGCCAAGGGCGCACGCTGCGGCGATGGTCAGTGGCGGCAGATTGTGACGATTCAAGATGCCATCGCTGGCGGGTGCGATCTGTTCGATATCGACCAGTTGCGCCTCGAATACTCCGACGAGGAGTTTTCAAACCTGCTGATGTGCGAGTTCGTGGACGACTCCCAATCGGCATTCCCGATGATGACCATGCAGCGCTGCATGGTAGACAGCTGGGATATCTGGCGAGATTGGAAACCCTTCGCCCAACGGCCGTTCGGCCAGGCACCGGTGTGGATCGGTTACGACCCAGCGGGCGACGGCGAGAACAGCGATGGGGCAGGGTTAGTCGTGCTGGCACCGGCGAAGAACCGCAATGGTCGTCATCGCATCCTCGAGCAGCACCGCATCAAGGGCCACGACTATGAAGCGCAGGCCGAGTTCATCAAGAAGGTGTCTAGCCGCTACAACGTTCAGCATATCGATATCGATACGACCGGAATGGGGGAGGCCGTAGCGCAACTGGTGTCGCGCTGGTTCCCCCGGGTCAGCCGTCACCGGTATACCCCCGACAGCAAAGCCGCACTTGTGCGCCAAGCGCAGCACATCATCAGTCACGGCCGCCTGGAGTTCGATGCGCGCGACGTGATCGTCGCGCAGTCGTTCTCGGCGATCCGCCGTGAGCTCACCGCCAGCGGCCGGCAGTTCACCTATTCCGGTGGTCGCAACGCGCAGACCGGTCACGCCGATCTGGCCTGGGCCACCATGCACGCACTCAGCAATGAGCCCATCGATGTTCTCGCCGAGGGCGAGCGCGGTGGCTCGATCATGGAGATATACGGATGATAGCGACAGCGGACAAACCGCGCGTTCGTGTGCGGGCGACGCTGGCGGCGTCTCCGGCACCGGCGCGAGCGGAGTCTTTCACCTTCGGTGACCCGGTACCGGTCCTCGATATGCACGACTTTCTCTATAACGGCTGCTGGATGTTGGGCGCGAAGTGGTACGAGCCGCCGGTGGATCTGCCCGCGCTGGCCCGGGCCTACCGCGCGACGGCGCATCATGGCTCATCGCTTCAGGTGAAGCGCAATATCCTGAGCCGCTCGTTCATTCCGCATCCGCTGTTGAGCCGCCAGGCGTTCCGGGCGCTGGTGACCGATTACCTAGTGTTCGGTAATGCCTACGCCGAAAGGGTGTTCGGGCGCCTGGGCCGGCTGCTCGAGATCCGACCGGCCCAGGCGCGCTATGTGCGCCGCGGTGTGGAGCCGGGCCAGTACTGGTGGACGAGCGACTGGCGAATGCCCGCCGAGTTCGAGCGAGATTCGATCATTCATCTGCTCGAGCCGGACATCAACCAAGAGATCTACGGCGTGCCCGACTACCTGGGCGCCATGCAGTCGATCTTGCTCAACGAAAACGCGACCCTGTTCCGACGCAAGTACTACCTCAACGGCAGCCACGCCGGGTTCATCCTCAACGTGACCGACGAGGCCATGAACCAAGAGGACATCGACGCGATGCGCGGGGCGTTGAAGTCGTCGAAAGGGCCAGGCAATTTTCGGAATCTGTTCCTCTATACGCCGGGTGGCAAGAAAGACGGCGTGCAACTGATCCCGATCAGCGAGGTAGCAGCAAAGGATGAGTTCGCGGGCATTAAGAACATCACCAGAGATGACACGCTGGCGGCCCACCGGGTACCCGCTCAGCTCATGGGCGTCATGCCGAACAACGTCGGCGGCTTCGGCGATGTAGAGAAGGCCGCTCGGGTGTTCAACACGAACGAGCTTGAGTCACTGCAGGCGGTGTTTCTTGAGATCAATGATGTGGTGGGGCAGGAGGTGGTTCGATTTAGAGATTATTCCCTTTCAGGAGACTGAAGGTTATGCTCAACTGAAAGTGTTAGTTGAAGTAAGGAGGTTACGATGGGGCAACATGACGTAGATCGCGAAAAAATGTTAAAAGCCGTTCGTCAAAGGTTATTCAGGGTTTACCCAGGATTGGAAGACGGCTATGAGTCGGTCAGCTTAGAAAAGATCTCACCGACAGAATATAGAGGGGATATGTCATATCATTTTTCTAAGGCAGAGGGAGGGGCTTACACGACTTCAATCTTGGTCAAGGCTAAGCTCGATGCTGGTAAATGGAATGCGTATATTGAGCGTGGGCCTGATGACTGATTTCAATCTATAACATTTAACCGCCTATCGAAGGCGGTTTTTTTTATGACTGGTTAAAATTCTGGCTAACCAACCCAGCTAACTACTATGGTGCGCCGTCGACTCCCCGCCCCGCCTGCGCGCTAAACCTGTGTGATTTTATGCGCCCATGCGCATGCCGCTAAGCTGCGCCGTCACTACGGTGTACGGTCAAATCATGTACGTTCATTTTCATGCGGAATCATGCGGATTTCGTCATACAGCGTTATAGCTAACTCAGCTAGCGGGGACAGCCTCAGAAGCATGGGGGACGTCGGGAAAAGGTAATCTAGGTGATCTGGCATATTTTTATATGTAACTAACTGATTATTAGAAGTTTATAGATTACCTTTGAAAGGTAATAAAAGGTGATGCAAAAGGTAATTTTCTATTAAGTGCATGATAGTTAATGATTTTTATAAGTGATCAATTCACCTTTTGAAAAGGTAATGTGGTTACCTCTTGATCACCTTTTTATTACCTTTTGAACGACTGTTTTAATTATATATATTTCAGCGTCTTATTCCTGTTTTTCGAAGTTGGTTACCTTTATTACCTTTTTCCGAGACCCCCAAACATTCTGACGAAGCCTTCACACATGATGCGCACACGCACGTGTCATATGTGACCGTCGTAATGTGCTGGGAACGAGTTGGGAACAAAATCGCAGTTTTAGCCAAGATTACGGCTATACAAATCAAGTGCTTATCGCTGTATTACACACTCAGTGTGGTTTCGAATCCCTCCCCCTCCGCCACAGAATATAGAAAAAGCCCGCTGAGCAATCAGCGGGCTTTTTTGTGTTTGGGATTTGGCTGTCCAGCCTTTTCACCTTTGCCTACCTTGGTCTTGTTTTCGTCAATACGAAGGTGACAAGGCTTGCTGGCTTCGTTACTGTTATCTTAAGAATCATGAGCTATCGATATGAGCTTGATAACGACCCAGAGCGGGCATCCCGGCAAACGCGGCATGCTCGTTCAGCCATGTTAGAAGGTAAATAAATGGGGAAATCTCCGAAACTGGCTCAAGCCATTGGGCTGATACTTGGCATTGGGCTAATCGTTGGGGCGGGCTATCTTGTCTGGATAATCCTGGCTAGGTTGCTGATATTCCTAGAAAGTGCGAATCCTTCCGTTTCTGCGGCAGTTGTCGGAGCAATGGCCACTGTTTTAGTGGGTGTTGGAGGTGCTCTCTATACTCAAGCACAGATCAAAAAAAGGGAAATTGAAGAGGCTCATCGGGAAAGAAAGGTAGAACTGTATAAAGGCTTCTTGGATATGGTGGC